>JAYUBJ010000378.1:0-5306 GCA_043740915.1 Verrucomicrobiota bacterium | reverse complement strand
CAGCTTGGTGGAGGCATCTTCGGCCCGGGCGGAAAGGGCCAGTGTGAACGCCACGGCAACGGTGGTAAGAATGGATTTCATAGTGGTAGTCAAACGGTCAGGTCAGTTGTTTGTATTAATGGCTCAATTCGCGGCAAATATTGCAAAGTCGGAAATAATGTCAAGAATTGCCGGGCGATTCAACTTGGGGTGCGCCTCAGACTTGGAAACGTCGCTGACAACCGCCAATCACCCTGCTATTTTTCAAAAGCGCGCTCAACCATGATCAAACCTCTGCACCAACTTCGCGCCGGTGTCATCGGCACTGGCTTCATCGGACCCGTCCATATCGAGGCGCTCAAACGCCTCGGCGTGCAAGTCACCGCCATCTGCGGCTCGACCAAAAATGCACAGGCCACGGCGGACAAATGGGGCATCCCTGAGGTCTATGGCGACTACGATTACCGCGCCCTGCTCCGCTCGCCAAACGTCGATGTCGTCCACATCACCTCGCCGAACAAAGCCCACGTCGAGCAAGCCCTCGCCGCTCTCGCCGCGGGCAAACACGTCGTGTGCGAAAAGCCGCTCGGCATGACCACGAGCGAGACTGCACGCGTCGTCGCCGCCGTAAGAACGAAGAATTCGCCGGTCTTTGCCGTGAATTACATGTGTCGCTTTTTCCCCGCAGTGCTCCAGGCGCGAGCGATGGTGGCGCGCGGCGATCTCGGCCAGATCATTCATGTGCAGGGGCATTTCTTCCAGGACTGGCTCCTCAAGGACACCGATTACAACTGGCGCCTCCTCGCCAGCGAAGGCGGCAAGCTCCGCGCCGTCGGCGATATCGGCACGCACTGGATCGACGCTGTGTCGTTCATCTTGGGCGCGCGTGCGCAATCGGTGTTCGCACACATCGAGACCTTCCACAAAACCCGGAAGCGCCCGCGTAATGAAGTGCAGACGTTTGCGAAAATTGATCCCGCGTCGATGGTTCCGTACCGGGTGGACACGGAAGATTTCGGCAGCGTGCTGCTCAAGTTCGGGAAAGCAAAACACGGACACGCGAACGGCGTCCACGCTAACGCCTCCATCTCGCAGGTCGCCGCCGGCTGGAAATGCAGCCTCGCCCTCGGGATTTACGGCACGAACGGCAGCCTGCGCTGGGACCTCCAGCAGCCGAATGAAATGATCCTCGGCCGTCGCGACGAACCGAATCAGATTCTGCAACGCGCCACCCCTGGATTCGACGTGGATATCGCGGGCTTCACCGATTATCCCGGCGGCCATCCCGAAGGTTTCCCCGACGCGCACAAGATGCACTACCGCGCCGTCTACGAGCACATCGCCAGTGAGCGCAAGACTCCCCTGCTCTTCGCGACCGCGGGAGACGGGCATCACGAAGTAAGACTATGCGAGGCGATTTTGGAGAGCAGCCGGGCGAAGAATTGGGTGAGAGTGTGAGTGAGAATTGATTGCCTCGACGAAGCTTTACCGGAAGACAATGCCTGCTGGCGGGGTGAGACTCCGTCGAACCCCATCTCGAGCGCAGCGAGGCGAGCAGAGCGAGCATCTCCCGCCAGCAGCCTTACTCACCAGTGATGCTCGCCTGGCTCGCGCCTCCTGCGTCGGCAGTCAGGGCTCGACGGAGTCTTGCCCCACCAATTGATTGCCTCGACAATGTCACGCGACGAATCCAGATTTACCACGAATGAGCAACCGGGAGGTTTTTGAGGAGATCGGGCGGAAGAATCCTGCGCCGGGTGTTCATGTGCAACTGGGCAGGCCGAACTGGGTGTTGTTGACAGTAACAACTGACGATCGCCGACGCGGATTGGCCAGTGCCGAAGTACATCGGCTCATTCATCAAACCTGGCGGGAAGCGACGGCGTGGTTGGTCAGCGATTATCTTTTGATGCCGGACCATCTGCATTGCTTCTGCGCCCCGCGCGAGTTGGACTTCACCATTGAGCAATGGATCACCTACTGGAAACGTGAGTTCCGCCGAAGGCTTGGCAGCACCGATTGGAAGTTTCAGTCGCGCGGCTGGCATCATCGGTTGCGCGATGGCGAGAGTTACGCACAAAAGTGGCTTTACGTGCAGGAGAATCCGATTCGCAAGGGATTGGTCACGCACGCCGACGACTGGCCTTACAAGGGGCGAGTCCACGACATCCGCTGGTCATAGCAAATGGTGGGGTGAGACTCCGTCGAACCCCATCTCGAGCGCAGCAAGGCGAGCAGAGCGAGCATCTCCCGCCAGCAGCCTTACTCACCAGTGATGCTCGCCTGGCTCGCGCCTCCTGCGTCGGCAGTCAGGGCTCGACGGATTCTTGCCCCACCAAGGGGATGCGCCGCCGGGCGACACCCTGTCCGCGTCAAAATACTTGTCGCGTCGCGATGGATTTTCGGTCAAAAGAGTCTTCTCTTTATGATGGACTCCTTATCCGAACGATGCGTCATTCATAGGCGCGAGAGGTGGTTGGTCAGCACCGCTTCGAGGGGCAAGGGAAGTCCGTGCCAAGCTGCATCCATGCTCGGTTGTCTCGCGGTTGCCATTGGCCTGCTCGCGTTCGCGGTACACGCCGAAAATACCAACACCACCCCGGACGCGGAAGCCTTGCGCTCCTGGCCGCAATGGCGCGGGCCGCTGGCCAATGGCGTCGCCCCGCACGCCAACCCGCCGGTGGAATGGGGCGAGCAGAAAAACATCCGCTGGAAAATTCCGCTGCCCGGCAAATCGCATTCCTCGCCCATCGTGTTTGCTGGTCGAATCTACCTCATGGCCGCGGCGCCCGTCGGCGCGGCGCAGAAACCGGTGTTCGATTCCGCGCCGGGCGTGCATGACAGCGTGCCGGTCACGCACCGCTTTCAGTACCTGGTGCTGGCCGTGAACCGGAGCGACGGACATGTCGTGTGGAAAAAAGTCGTGCACGAGGAATTCCCGCACGAAGGCGGCCACACCACGGGCAGTCCCGCCTCCAACTCACCCATCACGGACGGCAAATACATCTACGCGTTCTTCGGCTCGCGCGGCCTTTATTGTCTGGACACGAACGGGCTGGTGAAATGGCAGAAGGAACTCGGCAAGATGCAAACGTTGCACGCGCATGGCGAGGGCAGTTCGCCCGTGCTTTACGGAGACTCATTGATCGTGTGCTGGGACCATGAAGGCGACTCGTTCCTCTACGCCTTCGACAAAAACACTGGCCAACAACGCTGGCGGGTCGCGCGCGACGAAAAAACCTCGTGGTCCACGCCGCTGGTGGTCGAGGTCGAGGGCAAGCCCCAGATCATCGTCAGCGCCACGAAACGCGTGCGCGGTTACGATCTCGCGACCGGCCAGCAGCTCTGGGAATGCGCCGGCCTCACGGACAACGTGGTCTCCTCGCCCGTGTATCACAAAGGCATCCTGATCGCCGGCAACAGCTATTATTCGCAGGCCATGGTCGCGATCCGGCTCGCCGGTGCGAAAGGGGACCTCACCGACACCGACCACGTCGTGTGGAAACTCAACCGCCTCACGCCTTACGTTTCTTCGCCGCTGCTCTACGACGACACGCTCTACCACCTCCGCCACAACCAAAACATTCTCGTGCGCCTCGATCCCGCGACCGGCGAGTTCCGTGGTGAACCGTTGCGGCTCGAAGGCATCCGCGACTTCATCTTTTCCTCCCCGGTCGGCGCGGCGGGCCGCATCTACATCACGGCACGGGACGGGACCACGGTGGTGCTCCGCCACGATGCCGAGAATGCGACGCTGGCCGTCAATCATCTTGATGACTCTTTCAGTGCTTCGCCCGCCCTGGTGGACAATGAGCTTTATTTGCGCGGGGAACAATTCCTCTATTGTCTAGCTGAGAAATCGGGGCGATGAACTCGTCCGCTCAAGTTAGAGCCTGTCTGAAGAATGCGTGGAACGGGCTACCAGCCTGTTTTCGGTGGCAACTTGCCGCCGAAAAGCCCGGCGGGCTGGTAGCCCGCCGGAACAGGCCAGTGGCCTGTGCCACCTGGAATGGATTTTTAAGACCGGCTCTTGGGACAACTTTTTCGTGCCTCACGCAGAGTCCATTCTTGCCGGCGCGAAGGGACAGTTCATCTGACAAAAGCCAAACCACAATTATGAAACCGGGTTTTGCCTCGACCGCCTGGTTGCGCATGGCCCTGCTCGCAGTCGTCCTCCTCGGTGGCGTCCCGGTTCACGGAGCGGAGCCCCGGATCCGTTTGCTCATCGAAACGGACGCGGGCGGCGATCCCGACGACGAGCAATCCCTCGTGCGGTTTCTGCTCTATGCAAATGAGTGGGACGTGGCTGGCATCATCGCCAATTGTCCGAACGCCCGCGACGGCGAGAACCGCAATCCCGTCCGCACCGGCCTGGGCATCACGCGCCGGTTGCTCGACGCGTACGGCGAATGTCGAACCAATCTCGTGCAGCATGACCCGCGCTTTCCCACCAAGGAATTCCTCTGGCAACGCACCGTCGCCGGCGACAACAACACGGAAGACGGAGTGAAATTGATTCTCAGCGCCGTGGACGGACCGGACCCGCGTCCGCTCTGGTATTCCGACTGGGGCACCGACCACGGCGGAGCCACGAACAATTTGCGCCGCACCCTCGACCGCGTGCTACGCGAGCGTGGGCCGGAGGGCTACGTGAAATTCAAATCGCGCCTGCGCCTGGCGTCGGCCGATGCGTTTGGCCCGCACCTGACGAACATTGCGCCCGCGTTTCCGCTGTGGGTGAACACGTTTCAACCCGAGCGCGACGGCCGGCGCTGGTATCATCGGTTCTCCGCATTGACCGCGCGCGCGGGCGGGTTTGATCTCGTGCGGGACGTGCTCCAAAACCACGGCCCGCTCGGCGCGCTGTATCCCACCAACACCACGCACTGGGCCAAGGAGGGCGACACGATGACCTTCCTCTACCTCGTGCCCAATGGGCTTAACGCGCCGGACGAACCCACTTGGGGCGGCTGGGCCGGGCGCTACGGCGCGAACGAGACGTTGCCGGGACGGCCTTATTATTGGTCGAACCAAACCGACTCGGTGCAGGGCACGACCAATCGCGACAACACGCTCGCGCGCTGGGCGGTCGCGTTGCAAAACGATTTCCGCGTCCGGCTCGACTGGTGCGTGCAGCCACGCGCGCGGGCCAACCATCCGCCCGTTGTCCGCGTGGAATCGGCGGCGCGCATCACCCGCCGCTCCGGAGAAGAAGTTGTGTTGTCCGCCGCCCCGTCGAGCGACCCTGATTCGAACCGACTCTCGTTTCGCTGGGAGTTCTATTCTGAAGCCGGCACCTATCGCGGGCTGCTGCCGCTCGAGGGCGC
>JAYUBJ010000377.1:0-1540 GCA_043740915.1 Verrucomicrobiota bacterium | reverse complement strand
AAGCGTTTCTCGAAAATCCGGTATCTTGATTGCCTGCAGAAGCAATTGAAGGTGATGGATTCCACCGCATTCTCCCTGTGCATGGACAACAAGATGCCGATCATCGTTTTCGACATGTTCAAGCCGCACAACATCAAGCGCGTGGTGCTCGGTGAAAAAGTGGGCACGCTGGTGACGGGGTAATGGTTCAAAGTTCCAAGTTTAAAGTTCAAAGTTAAATGGCGCCGGTGCTTAACTTTGAACCTTAAACCTTGAACTGACTTATGGCACTCGACGACATTTTACTGGAAGCGGAAGAGAAGATGATCAAGACCGACGAGGTCGTGCAGAAGGAATTCGCCGGCGTGCGCACGGGCAAGGCCTCGCCCTCGCTGGTGGAGAACATTCTCGCGGAGGTGTACGGTTCGAACATGCGCATCCGCGAGCTGGCCGGCATCACCACGCCGGAGCCGCGCATGTTGATGATCCAGCCCTGGGACGCCGCGGCGCTGCATCCAATTGAAAAGGCGATTCAGAAGGCCAACCTCGGCCTGAACCCGGTGGTGCAAGGCAAGTTCATCCGCATCGTGCTGCCCGATTTAAGCCAGGAACGCCGCCAGGAATTTGTGAAGCTGGTGAAAAAAATGGCCGAGGACGGCCGCGTGGCCATCCGTCATGTCCGCCGCGACGCGTTGGAGCACCTTAAAAAGGAAGCCAAGGGCGGCGGCGTCACGGAGGACGATGTGGAGACCGCGGAAAAGGAGGTCCAGAAACTGACGGATCAATATACCGCCAAGATCGACGCCCACGTGGCGCACAAGGAAAAAGAAATCATGACGGTCTGAGCGGGCGCAGCTCGACATTGCCTCCGCGTTTGAGGCTGCGAAGCGGCCTGACATGAATAGCCGTGGGTGAAACCCACGGTGGGAGGATGGAAGAAGGGTGCGACCCCTGCGGGGGAATGGCGCTTACATAAGGCCTAAAACTTTCTTGCCCAGCTTTTTGCGACGTGGCGGGTGGGGTACAGTTTCAAACAAGACTTGGCGGCTCAGACGCTGCATTTCCTTCAGCGTCGCCTGGGATTGCGCGACACTGGGATTGCGCGACTCTCGACACCTGCCACGCAACCACCTAAGCTGCGCGCGATGTCGAATTGTCCGCTGGTCATTGCCGGTCGCGAGTTTCATTCCCGCCTCATTTTGGGGACGGGAAAGTTTTCCTCGCCCGAAGCGATGCGCGACGCGCTCGCGGCCAGCGGCGCCGAAATGGTGACAGTCGCCTTGCGCCGGGCCGACTTGAGCGGCAAGAAAGACCCGTTCGCAAACATTTTAGAATTCATTGATCCCAAAAAGTATTTACTCCTGCCCAACACCAGCGGCGCGATGAACGCCGAGGAAGCCGTCCGCCTCGCGCGTCTCGCCGCCGCGGCGGGCCTGCCGAAATGGGTGAAGCTCGAAATCCATCCCGACCCGCGCTACCTGTTGCCCGATCCGGTCGAGACCTTCAAGGCCGCCGAGATGTTGGTAAAGGAGGGTTTCGTGGTGCTGCCGTACATCAATGC
>JAYUBJ010000376.1:0-5310 GCA_043740915.1 Verrucomicrobiota bacterium | reverse complement strand
GGTGGTCCGGCAATCCAATCGGTATCTCGATTCCAACCCGCCGTCCGCGTTAATGGTGCGCCCGCCCGCCCGCTGCAAGCGCCTCAACGATCCGATCCACATCGAACACACAGCCACCCCAGGTCCCGCCACCAACGCGTTGCAATGCTGCCCACAATCGCGTGTCGTCGGGCAAGGCGGGGTGCGCGGCGAGATCGTCGCGCAGCGGACGCCGGTCCAGAATTGCCGCGCCTTCTTCGGCACTGAAATTGCGGCCCTTTTCGCCGACAAAATCCACGTTCCCTTCGCTGCGGTTCCGGTCGATCTCGATGCGTATCCTATCGCCGTCGCGCAGCTTGCCAATCGGGCCGCCCGCCAGCGCCTCCGGGCCGACATGGCCGATGCACGCGCCGGTGGACACACCGGAAAAGCGGGCGTCTGTGATCAGCGCGACATGCTTGCCGAACGGCAGGTGTTTGAGCGCGGAAGTGACTTGGTAGGTTTCTTCCATGCCCGTGCCCATCGGCCCGATGCCGGTCAGCACCATCACGTCGCCCGCCTGGATTTGCTTCTGTTTGATGGCGGCGACCGCCGCCTTCTCGCTCGTGAACACTCTCGCCGGGCCGGCCTTGCGATAAACCCCGTCGCTGTCCACCACGCTGGGATCCAGCGCGGTGCTTTTGATCACGCAGCCTTCGGGCGCCAGGTTGCCGCGCGGAAAAATAACAGTGCTGGTGAGGCCGCGTGCGCGGGCTTGTTCGGGTGAAAAAATCACGTCGTCCGGATCCACTCCATCTTGTGCGCGCAAAATGTCGCGGAATTTCACGCGGCGCCCGGAAGTCTCCCATTCGTCCAAAACTGCTCCGAGTGGCTGGCCGGAAACGGTCAGCACCCTCGCGTCGAGCAAGCCGAGCCGACGCAGATGCAACATCACCTCCGGCACACCCCCGGCGAGGAAGACGCGAATGGTCGGATGATACACCGGGCCGTTGGGCAGCACGCTCACGAGTCGCGGCACCTTCCGGTTCACGTCGATCCAATCCTCGACGCTCGGGCGCCTCAGGCCGGCGGCGTGGGCGATGGCGGGAATGTGCAGCAGCAGATTCGTCGAGCCGCCGAAGGCTGCATGCACCACCATCGCGTTGCGGATGCTGGCGTCGGTGAGCACGTCCCGCGATTTCAAGCCGCGTTGTTCGAGGGCGACCACCGCGCGCGCGGATTGCACGGCCATGTTTCGCCAAACCGGTTGACCCGAGGGCGCGAGCGCGGAATGCGGAAGTGACATGCCGAGCGCTTCGCCAACGACCTGCGCCGTGGCGGCCGTGCCGAGGAACTGGCAGCCGCCGCCGGGCGAGGCGCAGGCGCGGCAGCCGAGGTCGGCGGCTTCCCGCAACGAAACCAATCCGTGCGCATAACGAGCGCCGAGCGTTTGCACGGTGCCGGCGTCTTCGCCGTCGGCGGGCGGCAGGGTGACGCCGCCGGGCACCAGCACGGAGGGCAGATCCGGCAACCCCGCGAGCGCCATCATCATTGCCGGGAGGCCCTTGTCGCAGGTCGCGATGCCAATTACCCCGGAGCGGCAGGGCAGGGAACGCGCCAAGCGGCGGAAGATTTGCGCGGCATCGTTGCGGTACGGCAGGCTGTCGAACATGCCCGTAGTTCCCTGCGTGCGGCCGTCGCACGGGTCGGAACAATACGCGGCGAACGGCACGGTTTTAAGCTGGCGCAACTCCCGCGCGGCGGCCTCGACCAGCAGGCCAATTTCCCAATGGCCAGTGTGATAACCGAGCGCGATGGGTTGGCCGTCGGGCGCGCGCAAACCGCCTTGCGTGCTGAGGATCAGGAATTGTTTGCGGCCCAGTTCGTCGGGATTCCAACCCATGCCGACGTTTTGCGTGAGCCCGAAAAGATCGCCGCTCGGACGGTTGAGCAGCAGGTCTTCCGTGATCGGCAGCGTGCCTACCGGCCCGTTGGCCTTGGTTTGAATTTGATAAATCTCCGGCGGGTCGGTGGCCAAAATACTTTCAGTCTTGCTCATAAACGCGCGCGAGCTTGCCGCAGCGGACCCGCCGGCACACGCACAAAATCAGACGCGTCCTGAGGCGCGCCGGCAAGAAAAGCCCGCTTCCCGCGGTTGCTCTCATACGCCGAGGGCTACACGCTGGACTTTGGCCGGAAGACGTCCGGTCCCAACACGGCGATTTATTTCGACCCCGCGCACGGCACGTTGTGGGGCGGGGCCAGCAACCGCGGCGAGGATTACGGCATCGCGTGGTGAGCAGCGCGCTGGTGGTGGGTGACTGCTCGGGAATTGCCCGCTGACGCATCTGTCATTCGTTGAGAACTGCCAACGGCAAATGCTTTTGGCAAACTTCCAGCGTCCTCGTCAACACCGTTTCCTCTCGCTCGCCCTCAACCCACCTCGGCGGGCACGACAAGCACCGGGCAATGGGCACGTCCCAACACGTCGGTGGTGCAGGTGCCGATCAACCAGTTGTAGAGTGTGCTGTGGTGGTGGGCTCCCACGATGATCAGATCGGCCGCCAGTCGTTCGCATTCTCCAAAGATGCTTTCCAAATTGCCATCTTCCAACTGATGCACCGAGACTTTTACTCCGCAACTGGCCAGCGAGTCGCGCAGCTTGATCAAGCGGGCGTAATCCGCCTCTTTCTTTTCTTCGCTGGCGGATTCCAACACGGTGGGGGAAGCGACGCCCAAATCCATCATCACCCGCACGTCGGGGACTGCATGAAGGAGGATAACCTCCGCCTTGAAGGCATCGGCCATTTCCTGGCTCTGCTTCATGACTTTGGCCGTGACATCCGAGAAATCAACAAGGGCGACGATGGTTTTCATTTTGGTGTAAGGCCGTGCTGCGACGCTTGGTCCATCAGGTCGAGGGACGCGGCGGTGATTATTATCACGACGGCGGGTGGGGCAGCTATTTGGCGGCTTTTGAGTTTGGAGCAACTCTGGCCTTTGCCCATCTTGCCTTCTGGGCCGCGGAAATTCTGGCCCGGCCGGCGGCACTGATCTTGCCCTTGGGTTTCTTCGGTGCGGCCACCGTCGTTCCCTTGATCTTCGCCCATCTTGCCAACGCGGCCGCCTTGATTTTCGCCCGGCCGGCCCGGCTCATTTTCCATTTTTTTCGGACTGGGGTGGAAGGGGTTGCCGTCGTTGCGGTGGATCGGGTGGGAGCGGATGTGGTTTGGTTGAGCGCGTTCTCGATTTCCTTCAGCCGGGCTACAATGTTGGCCTGTTCCAAAAGGAGTGAATTGCGGAGCGCGATGTATTTGTTGATGTCATTGTTCATTGGCGATGAGCATAGCTGCGGACGCGTGCCCGTTCAAGAGGTCTTTAATGGGAGATAATCCACTGCCCGCGAAATGCCGCGAAGGGCGCTCCTGAACCGGGCACCAGCATCGTAGCGCGGGCATCTTGCAGGCCCCCAATCACGGTATCAAGCGGGAACGGTGGGGATCCGTCGGCTGCGCCGACCAGTGGCGGGCAAGATGCCCGCCCTACGTTGTGATCCATGGGTAAGGCAGATCATCCTCCCGCTCCCACCACCGATCCGCTTGCGGCACGCCCGGCGTCGGTCGAGGTCAATCGGGTTTGCCGCAACCGGTGCAATTTCCATTTCCTTTGGTTGCCGGGCCGCTCTTTTTGACCCCACCGCCCTTTTTGATTCCGTCTTTGGCCTCAGCTTTCCGGGGCAGATTGGGAACCAGGCTGGGATCGTAGGTCGAACCCGCCGACACCTGGATCAGGGTGATGCGCATCTTGGTGGGGAAGAATTTCTCCGGGTCGGGACGTTTGTGCGCATGGCCACTGCCGCCACTGCCGTCCTTCATCACCAAATCCATCTGCTTGATGCCTTCCGACCAGACGATGGCGTCGTTCTCCCAGAACGCCTTCATCGACACGTCTTTCTCATACACCCCTTTTTCCTTGTACAGCTCCGTGCCGGTGCAGCCGTAGCCGTTTCCCTGGCCGCGATTGGGGATGTAACAAATGCTCCAGGTGGTCGGCTCGCCGCCCGCAGGTTTTTCGAGGACCTCCGTGCGGATATGCACGGTCCCATTGCGATAATCCACCGGTGCCGTCCAATCGTGTGGCCGGTCGGGATTGATCGCGGTGCCCTTGACATAGTAATGCGATTTGCTCGGCTTGGAATTATCAGCATCCTCCTTGGTAAAGGTGAAGGTGACATCGAACAGGACGAACTGCGCAGCGAAGCCCAACGTGGGGGCCAGGAGCAGCGCCGATACGCCGATCAGCCGGGCGATGCGGCGAACTTGAACCGCAGCGCAGCATTCGGCCGGCATCCGGCGGGCTGAATCCGCTGCTGATGCTGCGTTTGACACCGAGTTTCGCATTTCGTCGGCTCCTATTCTTTCGGCAACACCTTTACCATGATCTTGCGGAAGCTCACGGTGCCATGGTCGCCCTGCAAGAAGAACGCGCCGGGTTCCTTCACATTGCCATCCAACTCGCTGCCGGTGGCGTGGTCACACTCCACATTGTCGTGGATCTTCTTTCCGTTGAGAATGACGGTGATCTTGTTACCGATGATCGTTGCCTCGACAGTCTGCCATTCGCCCGCGGGCTTGCCCGCGAACCTGCTCGGCGCGGTGTGATTATAGATCGCGCCATTGCCGGTCTTCGTGGCTTTGCCGCTCGCAAAATCGCCGAGGATCTGGAGCTCGTGCCGGCCGCGCAGATAAAAGCCGGAGTTGGAACCGTCCGGCACCATGTATTCGTACTTCACCGTGAAATTCCAAAACTTTTCGTCGCCGACGAGATCCACGCCATGCTGGCCGGGTTCGACGGTGTTCTTCAGCACGCCATTGACGACGGTCCAACTGTTTTCCGCATCGGGCCGGCGGAGATGCCAGCCGGTAAGATCCTTGCCATTGAAGAGCGGTTTGAAACCCGTGTCGTCGGCGAGCGCGGTGACAGCGAGAACAAGGGAAGCGAGGGCGGTGAAAAGTTTCATGGAATGTGAGTGAGAATAGATTACATTTTTGACGCTGCGCACTTCAGGCAGAATTGCTTTCGCGTCGGGTTCATGGGCGGTAACTTTCTGCTTCCGCCGTCGGGCGACAAGTCTTTTTTCACGATTTCAATTCCACCTGCTCCGTCCTGTCGGACCGCGGTTTGTCCCAAACCGCAGCGCAGCGCACATCAACACGCGTTGGAATAACCCTGGACGTTTCGGTTCGCCCGCGCTGCGAGGTGAGACAACCCGCGCTCCTATGCGCGGATCTGCGACGCACAGAGCATCAGTGTGTTCGACCGAGCCAAGTGGGCAGGGCGGCATCCCTCAAG
>JAYUBJ010000375.1:0-1543 GCA_043740915.1 Verrucomicrobiota bacterium | reverse complement strand
AGGATTTTCCCGCGCCGAACTCAGCACGATTTGCCGTTTGAGTGAGCAGCACCAGGTGCTACTCGTGCAGCACTGGCATGACTACTTTGATTCTTGATTCTGCGGCCCTCAGGGCCACCGCCGTTAAGGTGACCGATGATTCGGTCATCGTTGAGCTTGCTGACGGACGTTCCATTTCCGCCCCGCTGGCGTGGTATCCGCGCCTTTTTCACGGCACCGTCGCTGAGCGAGCGCATTCCAGGTTTATCGCGGGCGGTGAGGGCATTCATTGGCCCGACCTCGACGAGGACATCAGCATTGAGGGCATTGTTGCGGGACGACCTTCCGGTGAAAGCCCCCGTTCATTGCAGCGATGGCTTAAGTCTCGCAATGAACGAAGCTAACCCTGCGCGCAGCCAACCCGGCCATCGCGCTGCGGTTGCAATCCGCGCTCCTCGTGGACTTGATCTCGCAGCTGGGCTTGGTTCGTAGAAACAGGCGATCACTCCTCCCCGTTCCCCTCGCCCTTCCGCGCCCATTGCGGGCGGACGCGCTCGGGGAGCGTCGCGTCCACCTTCACGTAATAAGTCTCCTCGCCGAACAACGCATCGGCGGCGGTTTGCAGCGCGGGTGAGGGCAGCACGGAAAAGTTCTCGTGCGTCTCGATGAAGATGATTTCGCCACCGGGCTGCATCAGACAGAGGAACAACGGGCATTTGCCGCGATGCGCCGCAACCAGTTGTTGCGCGGCGTCCAAGTGTTCCGGCTGCACATGGGCCGTGTGCAGCCGCAAATGCACCTGCTTCGTGTAGCGGCGCGGCGCGTCCTCGAGCGGCATGATCTCCTGCGGGAAAATCTTCGGTTTGTCTTCGCCGTTGTTGACCTCGCCGATGACCAGCACGGCCTTGTTAGCCACGAACAACTCGCGATACTTGTCGTAGTTCTCGTTCATGCAGAGCACCTGCACTGAGCCGGTCAAATCCTCCAGCGTCAGCATCGCGTACGGTTTGTTGTTCTTTTTGGAGACACCGTTCTGCACCGCCGCCACCAGACCGCCGATGCGCGTCAGGCTCCGGTTCGGCAGCGACGCCAGGGTGGCCGTGGTCGCGAGGCAATATTTTTCAAGGATCGGCGCAAACGGCGTGAGCGGATGGCCCGTGACGTAGAAGCCGAGCAATTCCTTTTCGTGGGCGAGCAACTCGTGCTGCGGCCACTCCGGAAGTTTGCCCACAGCCTCCGGCACCGCCGGCATCCGCTCTTCCAGCATCCCGAACATCGAAACCTGCCCGCGCGCCTTGTCCTGCGCAATGTTTGCCGCGCGGGAAAGCGTGCGGTCGATCTGCGAAAAAAGTGTGGCGCGCGTCTCGCCCAGGCAATCACAGCCGCCGGACTTGACGAGTGCTTCCAACACCTTCCGGTTCACCGTCCGCGTGTCCACCCGCTCACAAAGGTCGGCCAACGATTTGAACTTCCCACCCTCCGCCCGCGCCTTGAGAATGCTCTGCACCGCGATTTCGCCGATGCCCTTGACGGCCGCCAGGCCGAAGCGAATGACCTGCGTGGG
>JAYUBJ010000374.1:0-5342 GCA_043740915.1 Verrucomicrobiota bacterium | reverse complement strand
CGGATTTTGGATGGATCAGACAGAGGTGACGAACGAGCAGTTTGAGAAGTTCGCCAACGAATCCCGTTACGTGACGATTGCCGAACGCAAACCCGACCCGAAGGAATTCCCCGGCGTCCCGCCGGAGCGGCTCGTGGCCGGCTCGGTCGTGTTCACGCCGCCGGATCGTGAGGTGTCGCTCGAGAATCATTATGTGTGGTGGCAATATGTCCCCGGCGCGAACTGGCGTTGTCCTGAAGGCCCCGGCAGTTCCATCCAGGGACGCGAGCAACATCCGGTGGTGCATGTTTGCTGGCTCGATGCGGTGGCCTTTGCGACGTGGGCGGGCAAGCGATTGCCCACCGAGGCCGAGTGGGAATACGCCGCGCGGGGCGGCCTGGCCCAACAGCCGTACACCTGGGGCAAAGATCAGATGCCCGACGGCAAATGGCTCGCGAACATCTGGCAGGGAAAATTCCCGAATGAAAATACGATGATTGACGGCTTTCGTTTGACGGCGCCGGTCGCCTCGTTTCCGTCCAATGGTTACGGACTTTTTGATATGGCGGGCAACGTCTGGGAATGGTGCATCGACTGGTACCTGCCGGATTATTACGCGAAGAGTCCCCAATCGAATCCACCGGGTCCCGACACCAGTTACGATCCGAATGAACCGGGTGTGGCCAAGCGCGTCACGCGCGGTGGTTCGTATCTGTGCACCGATTCCTACTGCTCCGGCTACCGTCCCAGTGCGCGGATGAAAACCTCGCCCGACACCGGGTTATCCCACACCGGCTTTCGCTGCGTCTGGTCGGCCCGGCAGCCGCAGGCCGTCAGGCTGCGTTCCCGGACTGTCCTGCGATTCGTCGAGTGAGTTCCTTTTCAACCACGGATGGCACGGCGTAAAGCTGCGTGGCAGCGATGTGGCTATACGCGGATACAAACAGATTCCGAAGTCCCGCCAGGAACGACTGACAATGAGGTGGCAAGCCAAACGGCAGTTCGCGGACTCGTTGTCAATTCAACGCCTGTGGATCTGAACCGCTGCCTCGTTCTCGCGTCGCTTCGTATTGCAGTTGAAACCATCGCCACAATCCGCCGCTGCTCGGCGGGTGGAGCGAGCGGCAATGCCAGTTCTTCGATGAAGCTCAACCGCTAATGGCTGGCAACCCCCTGGGTTGGCGCGGGATCTGAACGGCAACAATTCAACGCAAACGTCAAAGGCGACTCAAACAGCGTGCTGGGAGTGGGCCCGGCAGCGCTTTGGAGTGCGGTGGTGCTCCGCCACTTTCGCGCGGGCTTGACGCGTCGCGAATTATCGGGGCGTCGAGGCGGGCCAAAAGCGCCCCGTCAGCCGGTGTCGGGGCCGCAAGACGCTGGCGCGCTTACCGACATCCCCGCTAGAATCCATGGTCGATAGTCAGGATCATTTCAACCGCAGACAACCGTGCTAAGTTAGAGACTCCTCACGTCGCCACCTACTTTTCAATCAAGCTCTTAACCGTGCTGCAAAATCTCGCGCACGATCCGGGCGGGTTTGTTGTCGGTGAGGCGCTGCTCCTGCGAATTATTAACGAAGATCAGCTTCTGGTGGTCGAGGCCGAAGAGGTGCATCAGCGTGGCGTGATAATCATTCGGACCGACCGGATTCACGACGGCTTTGTGGCCGAATTCATCCGTCTCCCCGTACGTCATCCCGCCCTTGATGCCACCACCCGCCAGCCAGGTGCTGAAGCCCTGGCCATTATGATCGCGCCCGGCGATCTTGGCGTCTCCGTGATTTTGGGTCACCGGCAGGCGGCCGATTTCGCCACCCCAATGCACCAGGGTCGAATCGAGCAGACCGCGCGCCTTTAAATCTTTGACCAGCGCGGAGGAGGGTTGGTCGGTTTTTCGACAACGATCCGGCAAATGTTCCTGCAGGTGGGAGTGGTTGTCCCAAATCTGGCCGGCAATGAAAAGTTGCACGAAACGCACGCCGCGCTCGACGAGCCGCCGCGCGATCAGGCAACGCGTGCCGTATTCGCGGGTCGCGTCGTTATCGAGCCCGTAAAGCTTTTTCGTCGCGTCTGTTTCTCCGGAGAGATCGAGCGCGTCCTTCGCCGCGGTTTGCATGCGGGCGGCCAGTTCGTAGCTCGCGATGCGCGCTTCCAGATCGGCTTCACCCGGATGACGGCTGAGGTGGAGTTGATTCAAGCGATCCAGGAACGTGAGATTTTGCTCCTGCAACGCCCCCTTGAGATGCGCCGGCGGATCGAGGTTCAAGATGCGGGGTTCCGTTGGCCGTACCACCGTCCCCTGGTAAAGTGGCGGCATCCAGCCGTTGGACCAGTTGCGCACGCCGTCCACCGGCAGCCCGCCGGGATCGGTGAGCACCACGTACGCGGGCAGGTTCTGGCTCTCGGTACCCAGACCGTACGTGAGCCAGGAACCGAGGGCCGGGCGGCCCGGTTGCGCGCGACCCGTGTTCATCGACCAAATCGATGGCTCATGACCGTTGATGTCCGTGTGCATCGAACGGATCAGGCAGACGTCATCCACGATTTCCGCGAAGTGCGGCAACAGTTCGGAGACCTCGGTGCCGCTCTGGCCGTGTTTGCGAAACTGCCACGGGCTGCCAAATAACTTTTTGCTGGCCTGATTGACAAAGCTAAACGAGACCTCGCCAGAATAATCCTGGCCGCTGCGGCGCGTGAGTTCCGGTTTGGGATCAAACAGATCGACGTGGCTCGGTCCGCCATGCATGAACAGCGAGATCATGGCCTTGGCGCGCGGCGGGAAATCAGGCGGGCGCGCTTTGAGATCAAACTTTTCGCGATTACCGATCACCTTGGCCGGCGAGGCGCGGAGTTGCTCGTTGCGCAGGAGCCAGGCGAGGGCGACACCGCCGACACCCATGGCGTTGCGCGCCAGAAATTCGCGGCGGTTCAGACCGCCATTATGGGAGGAGTTCATCAGGTTACATCAAGCAAAAGTTGGAAGTTCAACCGCAGATGAACGCAGATGAACGCAGATCGGGAGGGAGGCGGACTGCACGGCGTTCTCTCCGGCTCGAGGAAACACCAAAATATCCCGCGCTTTCAGTGCTGTGTTGTTATCTGCGTTCATCTGCGTTCATCTGCGGTTAAAAAGTTTAGTCCACATAAAGAATTTCGTTCGCACTCAACAGGGCTTGGCTCAAGTTTACCAGAGCCCGGCGCTCGGCGTCCACGGCGTTCACCGGTCCGCCGAATTGCTTCTGCGCCGACCATTCCTGCACTTGCGCCGTGGCCGAACTCTGAAACGTAATCACCGGCGCCCAACTGAACGAGTCGGAGGTTTCGCTGGTCTGGCAATCGACACCGAAGTCGAGCGTGTCGCCACGCTTCACCGCGATGCGCTCCACGGGAGTCGCGACCTGTCGATTGAAAGCAATCCATTCACCCTGGGATCCCAAACGGTTGTGCGAGATCCACGCGCGGACACCATCACCATTCGGAGAACCATGCCCGAGAGTTCCACTCACTTGGATCACGCCATCCACCGGCGAAACCCAACGGCGCACGGGGGAGAATTCGGGTTTGCCCGGATGTCCGCCGGTGGCATGCAGGGATACGTAACCATATTTGTGATCCGGAAGTGTGGGTCCGCCTTGCCAGGTGCTGCCGGTCCAATGGGGCAGGGGAGTGAAACTTTTCAATCGCTTGTTCACCGAATCGTATTCGCCGTAGCCCGCCGTCCAGGGATGCTCGGTGGCGTGTCGAGCGAGAATTTCATTTTGCTGCGCGTTGAGCAACTGGATCGCCGCCGATCGCTCCGGAACTGTAGGTGAACGACTAAACGCGAGTTGCCACGCGCGCTCGACCTGTTGCTTCGCATTGGTGCCTGCTTCGCGGCGCAGGCGGTCGGCGAAAATATCGGCCTGTTGCAACATGAACTCGCTGTTCATGAACATCAACGCCTGCGGAGCCACCGTGGAGGCAGCGCGATTTTCGCAGTTCACCACCATGACCGGCGCGTCGAAGACATTGAGGATCGCCAGCGGTTTGCTGCGAAGCACCTGGATGTAAACGCTGCGGCGATATTCTTCTCCCCCGAGCGGAATGGCTTTCCCGGGTTGGTTGGAATCCACCTTGGTCTCCACGCCAACGATGATCTGTCCGACACCATCCTCGCGCACCGGAATCGGCGGGCCGAACATTTTCGGATTCAAAATGCCACTCACGGCGAGAATGGAATCCCGGATGACCTCGGCATCAAGACGCTTGACGGGTTTGCGCCAGTAGAGGCGATTGTCCGGATCGAGCTTCTGCTTTTTGGGATCACGAAAGGACGCCTGGCGGTAGGCGGTCGAGTTGACGATCACCTGGTGCAGCCATTTGAGGCTCCAATTGTGATGTCGGAATTCCGTGGCCAACCAGTCGAGCAAATCCGGGTTGCTGGGTTTCTCACCGGAGACACCGAAATTGGCTGGTGTGTTCACCAAGCCGGTGCCGAAGTGGTGCAGCCAAATCCGATTGACGATGACGCGCGAAAGCAGGGGATGGTCGTCGCTGGTCAGCCATTTCGCGTACGCCAGGCGTCGGCCTGAACTAGGCATGGCTGCGTCCTTGTCCGGAATTTCAATTCTTCGTCCCAGTGGACTGATGACGGCAATCTCGCCGGGGCGGATGGCCTGTTTCGGCTGCTTCTGATCACCCCGATAAAAAAGATATGTGGTGGGCACCTGGCCGGGAGTTTCGGTGAGCACCTGCACAAAATCCTCCGGCACTTTTTTGGCGCGGATCGCGGCGATCTTGGGATCATACGTCTTCAACTCATCGGCGGCCTTCTGGTTGTATTGGTAGAGCACGCCCGGCGAGATGTTCACGCTCGGATTTTCTTTGAGCAACTTTTCCTGCTCGGGCGTGCGGGAGGCGGCCGGGGCTTGATAGGCCGTGCGCAACTTTTCCCGCAGCGGTTCGGCAAATTTCTTCAATTCGATGTCCAACGCCTCGGCGATATATTGCTTCTGCTTCACGTCGCGTTCGGCGACCACCTGGTTTGCCTCGGTTTCAACCGCCGCCGCCTTTGCCCGGTCCTCGGCCGTGTAAAGCGAAAGCAGGCGCTGGTTTGGATTACGCCAGTTTTTCCAGTCATACGCCGGTTCGAACACGGCGCGCAAATGATGGTAATCCTCATGTGTGATTGGCTCGTAACGATGGTCGTGGCATTGCGCGCAGCCGACCGACAACCCCAGCAACGAGGTCGAGACAATCTTGATCGTGTCCGCGAGCACATTGTTTTTGGCCAGATCCGGGTCCGGTGCGCCGCTGCCCGTGCCGTCCGCGCCCATGCGCAAAAACCCCGTGGCGATCAACAAGTCGAGTTTGTCAGGCGAAAGA
>JAYUBJ010000373.1:0-5355 GCA_043740915.1 Verrucomicrobiota bacterium | reverse complement strand
TTCATTGGCAAAACTGCCTGGTGCGATCCATACGCGCTGAGAGTAGCAAACTCATCGCCCTGCGCAATTCAGCAAATCCGGGCGTCGGCCAGCAGATGCCCGTGCCTTCAATCGGGCTTGTCAGCCTCCGGCAAAGCGCCTATACCAACGTGAAAGTTTATGAAAGACATCATCAAGCAGTTCCTGTCGTCACGCGATGCTTTGCAGAAAGAAAGGGCGGCGCTCGTAATCCGGCTCGCGCAGATCAACCGCGCCCTGATGGTCCCGGCCAACGTGGCGTCGGCCGCCCCAGCCAAGCGCAAACCGGTCGTTCGCGCCGTCAACAAACTTTCGCTCCGGGAGGCCATCGGACAGGCCACCAAAGCCGGGCCGATGACGAAGGTTGAAATCCTGGCGGCCGGCCGGAAGCTCGGCTATCGCTTCGCCACCGAAGATCCCATGAACTCTTTGGGCGCCACCCTCTACAATCGCAAAAAATTCAAAAACGTCCACGGCAAGTTCCGGCCGGCAAAATAGAATTTGAGTCGGATGGCGAAGGATTCATTCGCTGTTTGCAAATCCTCCCGTGCTCGCCAAACGCGTCATCCCCTGCCTCGACGTCCATGACGGCCGCGTCACCCGCGGCGTCCAATTCGGCAAGGCCGAGGAAGGCGGCCTCCGCAACGTCGGCGACCCCGTCGAACTGGCCATCCGCTACAATGAACAGGGTGCGGATGAAATGGTTTTTTTCGACATCACTGCCAGTGCCCACGGCCGCGCCAGCATGGTGAGCGTCATCGAGCGCGCCGCCGACCAATGCTTCATGCCTCTGACCGTCGGCGGTGGCATCCGGTCCGTCGAGGACATGCACACCATGCTCAAGGCCGGGGCGGACAAGATCAGTATCAACTCCGCCGCGCTCGCCACGCCCGACCTCATCCGCGCCGGAGCGGAGAAATTCGGCAGCCAGTGCGTCGTGGTCTCCATCGATGCCAAGCGGGTGACGCCCGACCACTGGGAGGTATTCTCGCACGGCGGGCGCAAGCCGACGGGTTTGGACGCGGTGGCTTGGGCGCAGCGCGCAGTGGCGCTGGGCGCGGGCGAGATTGTGTTGAATAGCATCGATGCCGACGGCACAAAGGAGGGTTTTGACCTCGTGATCACACGGCGGATCAGCGAAAGCGTAGGCGTGCCCGTGGTGGCCAGCGGGGGCGCGGGCACACTTGAGCACCTGGCGGCGGTGCTGCTCGAAGGCAAGGCCGATGCTGTTTTGGCGGCGAGCATTTTTCACTTTGGGACTTACACCGTCAGCGACGTGAAACAGTTTTTGGCGGGGAAACTTATTCCGGTTCGGCTCTGAAAATATGGACGCCAAGAAAATCAAGTTCGCGCTGGCTGACGTGACATTTGCTCGTTGAGCGCGTGCTTGTTTCCGTTTATCCCGAAAGAAATTCGGCGGCGCGTGACTGTGCGAAGAAACCTACCGCCATGATTTTGGACGGCGTGATCCCGGTGGACTGGGTTGAAGTCCGGCGGCTTGCCGAGTTGCCAGAATACCGTAATCTAAAGGAGTGCGAAATGCTCGTGCGTGAAGTTGCCGATGAACTGAAAATCATCCAGGAAATCATCACGCTCACTGTCTTCGCCGTTTTCGCGATGACCTGTCTGGGCGAGAAAATCCGTTGGAATCATGTCGCGGCATTTATTTGCAGCCTCGCCGCCGTCGCCTTCACTTTGCTGCCCAAGAAATAACCAGCCCCCCTCCTCCATTGGCGCACCACCCAAACGCAAAATCCACTTTGTGCCTTGGTGGCTTTGTGGTCATATGGAATCCGCATGAGCATTTACGACCAATTGAAATTCGACGCGAACGGCCTCATCCCCGCGATCGTCCAGGAGCAGTCCACGGGGCGCGTATTGATGATGGCTTGGATGAACCGGGCTTCGCTCGAAAAGACCATCGAGACCGGCCGAACCTTTTTCTGGAGCCGCTCCCGGCAAAAATTTTGGATGAAAGGCGAGACCAGCGGCCACACACAGACGGTGAACGACATTGCCTTCGATTGCGACGGCGACACCCTGCTGATCCAGGTCGAGCAGACTGGCGCGGCTTGCCACGAGGGCTATAAAAGCTGCTTTTTCCGTTCGCTGGATGGCCCCGGCGACACGTTCAAAACGACCGAGCCGCAGTTGCAGCCACCGGGAGACATCTACGGCAAGAAATGAGGCCATGACGGCACCGCAAGCCACCCTCAATCTTATTCGCTTTAAGACCGCCCCACCCACGAGTCGCAAGATTGCAATCCGAGGAAAATGGCGGCGAATCGCGGGAATTTCCACTGGCCGGAACTTATTTTCAAGCCGGATTGAATTCGGCCGGATTTCTGCTGGCTAGCAAATATGAAATGCGGCGTATTCCTGGAACGGGACGGAATCCTGAATCTGGTCACGGTGGCACAAAATCAACAGCTTTCCCCCCTGACTTGGGGCGAATTCCAATGCAATCCGGATGCCGTGCTGCCGCTGCAGCGCTTGAAGGTCGCCGGGTTTGTGCTCATCGCCACCACCAACCAGCCCGGCTTGTCGATCGGCCGGCTCGCCCGCCGCGAATTGGACCGGATGCACTCCCAGTTGCTGCGGTATTTCCCTCTCGATGACGTCCTGGTCTGCCCACATGACGCCGGGAGCTTCTGTCCCTGCCGCAAACCCAGCGCGGGTCTGCTCACCGAGGCCGCCTTCAAATGGCATCTGGACTTGGACCACTCCTTTGTCGTCAGCGACAAATGGCAGGATGCCGAAGCCGCCCGCCAGGTGGGATGCATGTCGCTCCTGGTCAAATCGCCTTGGATCGGGCCCGGCCACCACGATTTTGTGCTGCGGAATCTGGCGGAAGTGGTGGATAAAGTCTTGCAACTCCATAAACCCCAGCCCGCCCCGTTGCGGCAGCCGCAAGCCGCTTGACGCCTGTCTTAAAACTTGATGCCGATGGCCGAGCGGATTTGGAGGTCATTGGGCAGGACGTTGGCCGCGTGCTGGGTTTCGTAAATGTCAATCACCGACAAATTAAGCGATAAGTTTTGGAACAAGGCATAACTCAAGGTCGTTTCATAACGGAACCGGTATTTTTCCAGCTTGACCGCTTGGGGCAAGAATTCGAACTTCTCGACCAGCGTCACCTTGGGATTGATCTTCCAAGTAAAGTCTTCGGCCAGCCGGTAGTAGAAGTTTTCTTGTTTCGTGTGGTTGGAGAATTGCTGCGACTGATAGTTCATGCCCACCACCGTGTTCAGGATGAAATTAGTGCGTGTGATCAGGTGATAACCGACGCCGGGGCCAAATTGGTAGCCGAGATCGATTTTTCGGATTTCATCATAGCCCGCCCCGCCCAAGAAAGAGGCGAAGAATTTCTTGGTTTTTCCAAAATCCCAATCGGTCTGCGAGAGTCCATCCATGCGGTTCGCGGAAACCACCCCGTCCGTCTCGCCGTAGGCAAAACTGTAATCAAGAATGCTCCGCAATGAGCCTTTTGCGTAAGTCAACTTGGCGCGGGTGTAATACAGCGACACCTCTTTTGTGCTGCGTTGGAGATCCAGCCCGAATTGCACATTCGCGTTCCACAACTTGGGAGGCTTTGGTTTCGGCGGCGCTGCCACTACCGGCAGGGGCACGGCGGGTGGTTTGGGGGTCGCCGGGGCAGCGGCGGTCGGTGGTGCGGCAGATTTGGCTGCGGATTCCGCCGGGAGTATTTCGCGCTTCTGAATTTGATCCGCCGGCAGGGTGAGGGTTTGTTTCCAAATCGTCAGCAACGCAACACCCCGGGCGTCTTCCGATTGAATGGTGCCGGTGAGCCGGTCGCCATTGCGCAGGTGCAGCACCACAGTTTCCGCACCTTGGGCGGCCAACGCGAGCAGACCCATTCCCAATAACCATCCACGAACGAGGATTAGTTTCATGTCATGGCGTCCGCGGTTTGTCAACGGGCAGCAGCCCAGGTTCATCGGGTTTGGGCAGATCGGTCGGGGCCGGTTGGCGCGCACCCGTCCCGACTTGAATGTTGCCTTCGTTATCATTCTTCAATTTGGGCGCGCGCCCTTCATGATAGACATGGGTCTGGCGCAGCAGGAGGTCCCCATCCGGGCTGATGACCAAATAATAAAAGGATCGGGCGCCGCTCTGGTAAAGCAAATGGAGATTGCTCGCCTTGTCGAGTTGGGTCTGCGGGGAGGTGTACGAAACCGCGCCCTCCAGCGGCAGCACCTTGAAGACTTTGACCCCCGTCGGATCGGCGACACGGATATAGAATCTACCCGCGGCGGTTTGCAATGAGTATTTGCGCACCTCGGACGGGCCGCCGCCTTCAGCCGGGCGTTTAGGAACGCCGAATTCCTGCGACCAGCTGGTGATGCCTGTTTGGATGTCGAATGTGGCGGGCTCACTCTTGGCCAGGACTCCCAATTCGCGAAAGTTCACGCTCGCAACCACCCGGTAGCGGCCCTGCTGGTCCAGGCCAAAGTAGGGCGCTAAATCAACCCGGAGCGTTCCTCGTTGCACATTCTCCAAGACAAACTCACTGGCCACGGGCAACTCCCCGTAGCGCGGGATGATCTTATTGTCGGAACTCGTAACGGTAAAGGTCACCCAGTCCGCTTCCTTGCCCAGGTGCAGGGTCTGGCCGGAGCGGTTGGTGACCCGCACGCGCACCTCGAGGGGTTCGTTGGCCAGATACAAATCTCGATCCAAAACCAGCTCCACGCCCACCTGCTCCTGCGCCAACGCCAGATAGCCGCCGGCCAGCCAACCGGCTAAAAATGTAATTCGATTCTTCATCGGTGCAATTTATGCGGGATCAACCCACTGACAAGCCGTAAATCTGCCACTCGCGAGCACCTAGGTGGTGCCTACGCCGATGCGGACCAACTCGATTTTGCGGCCGCCAGCCAACCGCGTTACCGACGCCGCGCCAACGTCGCATATTCAAGCCACCCCATGGATTTTCGCGCCCGCGCAGCCGTCAGCCGCCGTACTTTCTTCAGCCGGCACCCCACTTTGCCTGGCCATCCGCTTCCCGCCATCGCGCCTGCACCTCCGCCTGGACCCGCTCCACCGACAGTCCGCGCAGGCACTCCAGGGGCGTGGCCAGTTTGCAATAGGATTTCATGCAGGGCACACACGGTAATGCGAGTTGCAGCACCCGCTGAATCTGCGTGTAGGGTCCGGTGTGCTGCGGCCGGGTGGGGCCGAACATGGCCACCACGGGCTTGTTCAGCGCGGCGGCAATGTGCATCGGTCCCGTGTCATTGGTCACCATCAATTCACCCAACCGAATCCACTCGACCAACTCCGGCAACGACGTCTGTCCCGTCAAATCCAGGCAGC
>JAYUBJ010000372.1:0-1557 GCA_043740915.1 Verrucomicrobiota bacterium | reverse complement strand
TAGGAGACGAGGTGACGAGTCTCTAATTAAAATGGAAGTGAACAAAACATCCGAAAGTGTGAGACTCCTCACGTCGTCTCCTGCCATCGTCCGAGTGGTGGACAAGCCGCTGAAACGCGGCTCTGCTGCACCGACAAGTCGGCGCAGTGCCCAAAGCGGCGTCGAGTCGCCGCACTCCATGCGGGCCGACTTCCGCGCCTGGCGCGCTTCCCTTTCCACGCAACTCGAACGCAACACGTTGCTCATGCCCGATGCCATTGCCGAAAGCGTGGTGACCGAGGCCAGCCATTTCCTCAACGCCGAACTGCCCGCGAACTTCGCCGAACGTCTCGCCGCCAAGGCGCATCACCTTTACCCACGCCACAAGCATTTTCACAAAATGCTGAACCGCCCTGGCAATCGTGGTCGCGACAATCTTTACGTTTACATGCGCCACTGGACGGCGGGCTGGTTGAAGCGCGAGCGTTATGCGCTCTACAAACGGCTGCCGTGGTCCTACGCGCAGGGAAGGCGACTGCCCGTCACCGCCCCTGGCGTGCACAAGAATTATCCCGCCGCGAAAGAACTCGTGGCGCAGGATTGCAGTTATGGCGCAAAACGAAACCAAAACTAATTATCATGGAATGTTCCAGCAACATCCAATGCCCGTTTTGCGGCCAGTCCTTCGAACTGGCCGTTGACACCAGTATTCCTTCGCAGCGCTTCACGACGGATTGCGAGGTCTGCTGCCGGCCGTTCGAGGTTGCGGTGGAATGCGAGCCCGGCGAAATTCTGAGCTTGGATGTTCAGGCAAGTTAGCGGAATGTCCGCGGCACTATGGCGAATACAATTCTCTGGATCTATATCGGGTTGCTGGTGGCCGGTGGGCTGATGGGTTTGCTTAAAGCCCGCAGCAAAATGTCGCTCATCATGTCCGTGGCCTTCGCCGTACCGCTGGCGTTGTCACTCGTGCTCAAATGGCCCGACACCGTAAGCCTCGGCCTGCTCGGTTTCCTCGCCCTCTTCTTCGGCATGCGCTTCGCCAAAGGCCGAAAGTTCATGCCCAACGGCCTGATGCTTATCCTCTCCGTCGTTACGCTCGTGCTTCGGCTGGTGCTGAAGTAACCAGAATATTTCCGTGCCTGCCCCGGCCTCCCTTCCGATCTGGGAAATTCATTCTGCCATCGTGGATACGCTCCGCGATGGCAACCGCCTCGTCCTCGTCGCGCCCACCGGCTCCGCGTCCATCGTGGCGGACATAACCACGAGCTTCAAATCAGGCCGGTGCGTTTCCTGCAATTGCTTTACGAGCGCGAGCGCCACGTCACTGAGCAAATTGCGTTCGTGAAACTCGTCAAACAGCACGATGCCGACGTTCGCCAGCGCGCGGTCGTCCTGCAACCAGCGCAGCAGAATCCCCTCGGTCACATAACAGATGCGCGTGCCGAGACTGGTGTGGTCTTCGAAGCGAATCTGGTAGCCGACCTCGTCGCCGAGCCGGCCGTTGCGTTCCCATGCGACGCGGGCCGCGACCGTGCGGGCGGCCACGCGGCGGGGCTGGAGCACGACGATTTTTTT
>JAYUBJ010000371.1:0-5361 GCA_043740915.1 Verrucomicrobiota bacterium | reverse complement strand
GGACGCCATCGTGGCGCACGTGGGCGAGCTGGCGCAGGGGGGTGACGTGGTGTGTGTATTCAGCAATGGCGGCTTCGGCGGAATCCACGGCAAGCTGCTTGACCGATTGGGCCGCCGTTGAACTTGGAAGCCGCAGGCGACTGCGGATCACACTTCCGCACTTAAGACGCAGGGACACGGGGAGCGTTTCAACAGCCCTTCATCGGGGCGGATCAATCCAGACTCGCTCCGGTCTTGGTCGCCGCGGCGGTGGTTTCCGCGACACTTTTCTCCCGGGTGGCCAGCGTGTTGGCGACCCGGCCTTTGATCCGTTCAAACTGCCGGTTTTTCACCAGGTTCAGGTAGCGTCGGGCGCTTTCAAAATGTTCGCCGGCAATTTCAACGCGGGCCAGGTTGAGGTAGGTGTTTTCGCGCTGCTGATCGTTGCTGGCGAGCTTGAGCACGCGCTGCCAGGCCTGCAAGGCCGGCTCGACCCGCGGCGGTCGGATCATGTAGTAGCACTCCGCAATATCCACGGCCAGGGGAGCGTTTTTCGGATCCAGCTTCATCGCCTGTTCATATAGTTCGAGGGCCCGGTCAAACACCTGCTGTTCGTTGGAGTGGAAGTGATCCCGGGCATCACGACGATAAAGAAACACGGTCAAGGCGTAGTCCTGGTAATAGACCGGCTCGGTGGGATCCAGCTCGATGGCCTTCGCGTAGCATTGGAAGGACTTCTTGATCTCGCCGATATGGGAATAGTAGTGCGCCAGCCGCCGCCAGGCATCGGGGTCGCGCGGGTCAATCCCGTGGGCCTGCTCCCATTGTTTGATGAGGCCATCCTCGCCGTTCAAGTCAGCCAACAAATTGCGATACGATTGCCCGGCCTGGACATGGCGGGGGTTGCGCTTGAGAAAATCCTTGTAGGTTGCGACCAGGGGTTCCAATCGCTGTTTTATACGCGATTTCAGCAGCGCATTCGGCGGCGGCGAAAGGCTTTTTCGCTGCGTGATGTCGGCGCGAATCCAGTAGATCACCTCGTTTCGGGCGGTCGCATGAGTCATCAACACCCGGACGTACTCCCGCTCCTCCGGGGAATTCGGATCGACCGGTTCTGGCGGAGGGGCGGGCTCGGTCGGACGCGCGTAGAGGACAAAAATTACGGCCAGGATCGCGACGCCGGCGGTGGCTGCCAGCCACCCTTTGCGCGCCAAGCCGGACTGGCGGCGCGACGCGGATGGCTCCGCTGCCAAGGCACTTCCCCGATCGGTTCCCTCACCGGATTTGTGAATATGGACGTGCATGATTATTCCACCAGCGCACCGCCAGCGCGGACGCTGCACTACTTGCCGTCATTGTTCGGCAGGGGCGCGTTGTTGGCGGCATCTTTCGCCCTTGCTGCTTTTTCAGCCAGCACGCGGAGCAGCCGGGTTTTCAACTCGTCATACATCGTCTGCGTTACGCGGCCCAATTGTTGGCGCGCCTCGGCGAAATGGCCGGCGTTCATCTCGAACCGCGCCAGGTGCATATAAATCCCTTCCCGCTCAATCTCATCGTTGGCCACGCTCAACGCGTATCGCCACGCGGTCATGGCGGCCTCGTACCGCATCGGCTTGATGCCGTAGTACGTCTGCGCCACGTCGGTCGCCAGCGGAAAATTTTTGGGGTCGAGCTTCAGTGCCTGGGCGTAGAGCGTCAGCGCGCGGTCGAACACTTGTTGCTCATCGATTTTGTAATACTCCTTCGCGTCTTTGCGGAACAGAAACACGGTGGTGCCGAAATTGTGGTAATAAACAGCCTCGCTCGGGTCCAGTTCAATCGCCTTGGCGTAATACTCAAACGCCTTCTTGAGCTGGCCGCCGTGCCCGTAATAATTGGCGAGGTTGTTCCACGCCGCCGGGTTCTTACAGTCCAGCTCGCGCGACTTTTCCCACTGCTGAACGGCTTCCTCCTCCTCGTGCAGGTCGTTCAGGAAACTGCCAAACGCCAGGCGTGCGCGGGCGTGCTCGGGATGCCGCGAGATAAACTCCTCATACGCCTTGCGCACCGGTGCGAAGCGTTGCTCGATGCGCAGGCTCAAGGTGGCCCCAGAAAGACCCGCCCCTTTTTTGGCAAAGGCCTCGTTGTCGGTGATCCATTTGTCCGCCTCTTCCTGCGCGGCGTTGTCGTCCGCCAGCAGTTTCAAATACTGTTTCTCGACGGGGTCATTCACCGCCGGAAGCTTGACCGCGAGGCCGGTGGTTTTCTGGACGAGGTTGCTGGCCGCCGACGTTTGGTTCGTGGCCAGCAGCACGCCCAGCAGCCCAATCAGAAGATCACTCACGGGAATACTACTACCACTTCGGCCAGGTTACACAACCATTTTACTCGGGCTTTTCACCGCTTGAATAACGCGAACTCAGCATTCATCTTGGCACCATGCGTCCGCCGCTCAAAAACTTCCTTGGCCTGATGGACACGCCGCTGCCCGCGTTGCTGGCGGGCATAAGTCTGTCGCTCGCGCTAACCGGGAATGTGAGCGGACAAGCCCACACCACCAATTCCGCCGCCGAGCTTTCCCTCAAGAAACTCCAGGTCGCCCCTCGCCTCAAGGTCGAACTGTTCGCCGCCGAACCGATGCTCGAGAATCCCGTCAGCTTCAGCATCGATGAGCGTGGCCGATTTTTCGTCGCCGAAACGCACCGGTGGGACCAGTCCATCTTCGACATCACCAAGGAATTGCCGTGGCTGCTCAACGATCTCTCCTTCCGCACGGTGGAGGATCGCACCGCGTTTTTGTCGCGGCAATTCGCCACCAACCTCGCGCTCCTCACCCGTGACTCGGAGTTGATCCGCCTCGTCGAAGACCGGGCCGGCACGGGGCGCGCGGACACTCGAGCGTTTTTGCCGATGGCTTCAACACGATTCCTTCAGGCACCGCCGCCGGCATCCTCGCGCGCAAGGGCGAGGTCTGGTTCACCTGTATTCCGAATCTGTGGAAGTTGAAGAGTTCCGAGTTTGGAGTTTCGAGTTTCGGGTCCTCGCCACCAGGCGCACCACTCTCCAACTCGAAACCCAAAACTCCAAACCCGAAACAACTTTTGATTTCCGGCCTCGGCGTTCACATCGGGGTTTCTGGTCACGATGCGCATGGGCTCATCTTCGGACCGGATGGCAAACTCTACTTCAGCGTGGGCGACCGCGGGTTCGCGCCGCTGGACGACATCCGCGGTTTCGGATTCACGTGCGCGTTTCTCAAACGCACACTGCCGGACACCGGCGCAGTCTTTCGTTGCAATCCCGACGGCTCGGACTTCGAGGTCTTTTGCCTTGGCCTGCGCAACCCGCAGGAACTGGCCTTCGACAACTTCGGAAATCTCTTCACCGTGGACAACGACACCGCCGGCCCGGATGACTCGCGCCTGCTGCATCTCGTCGAGGGCGGCGCCTACGGCTGCGCTGTTCGTATCAGCACATGAAAAACTTCGGCCCATGGTGCGAGGAAAACCTCTGGCGCGGTGGCCTGGACGACGTGTTGCCGCCCGCGGGCATGGTGGCGCAGGGGCCGGCGGGATTTGCGTTTTATCCCGGCACGGATTTGCGCCTGCGTTACGAAGCCGCGCGCGCCATCAATGACGTGCCCATCGAGGCCGCGCTGCCCGAGCTGGCCACCATGATCGGTAGCAGCCGACGTGAGGAGGCTCTGACGTCTCCCTCGGTCGCGCCGACGGGGCTTGCCAAGCAACAACAGAGCCTCCTCACGTCGGCTGCTACGGCACAGGTGCTTCGCCGCGCGCTCAACGCCAATTTCCGCCTCGGCCACGCGACGAACGCGCAGGCGCTCGCCACGTTTGCGGCCGATGCCACCACTCCCGACGTTCTCCGCGTGGAGGCTCTCTCCTTCCTCGCCGCGTGGAAAGTCGAAGCCGCCACGCCCGGGCACGTGCCCGTCTCGCCGGAGCGCGACCCGCGTCACGGCGCAACGCCCACCGTGAACCCGGAGACTTGGCCCGGTTGGTTCGATGGCGTGGTGGGACTGTGGCGTCCCTTGCCGCCGCGCGGCGATGCCGCGGCCAGCACTGCGTTGCTTTCAATCGTTACCAAGCGGAGCTCGCCAAAGACGATGCACTGGCTGTTTACCGGCCGATGCTCAGTGGCGGCGATGCGGCGGCGGGGAAAACAATCTTCCGCGAGCACCCGGTGGCGGCGTGCCTGCGCTGTTATGCCATCGGCGGCGCGGGCGGCACGGTCGGGCCGGATCTGGCGGGCATTGCGACACGGCAGAAGCGCGAGTATTTGCTGGAGTCAATGCTGTTTCCGAACAAGCAAATTGCGGCCGGGTTTGAAACGACGATTGTGACGTTGAGGAGTGGCGCGAACCACGCGGGCATTGTGAAGAGTGAAAGCGAAACCGACCTGGTGCTCAACTCACCGGAGGACGGCATCTTGAAATTGAAGAAAGCCGAGATTCAAAAACGGGAGCGCGGTTTGTCCGCGATGCCGGAGGGGTTGGACAAACTGCTCACGCCCCAGGAATTGAGAAACCTCGTGGAATATCTGGCGACCTTGAAGTAGGCCGCTGTTGAGCACCTTCAAAAGGAAGCTTGTTCCCGGTTGAGATCACGACGTAATGTGCGCGCTTTAATGAAACGCCGGTTGACCCTAATGCTCCTGTCGATGGTGGTGGCGGGCTCTGTGCTCGCCGAATCCACTTACCAGGACATCGACCTGCCGCCGCATAATTACCGCCAGCGTGTGCTCCACGACCGGTTCACCCGGTTGAAGGAGGATCTGGAGTCGGGACACGTCGTCCTGGATCAGCACAGCGAGAAGGAGTTTCTCGTCAGCCTGCTCCGGGCACTGGAGATCCCCGTCACCTCGCAAATGCTGGTCTTTTCCACCACGAGCCTGCAATTGAGCCTGATCTCGCCGCGGAATCCGCGGGCGATTTTTTTTAACGAGGATGCGTATGTAGGATTTATCCCGGGCGGGCGGATTGAAATCGTTTCGCTCGATCCGGAACTCGGCGGCATCTTTCACATATTCGATATTCCGCGCGATGGCCATCCGGTGCGGGCCGATCGTTCCGAGCGTTGCATGAACTGCCACGCGGGCGCCGACACCGGGCATGTGCCGGGGTTGCTGGTGAAATCGGTTGTCCCCGGCCCGACCGGTGGGAGTCTGGATGCGTTTCGTCTGGAGCAGAGCGGGCACGGGATTCCTTTCGATCAGCGTTTCGGCGGCTGGTATGTGACCGGCAAACACGGCATCACGAATCATTGGGGCAACACCATGGGCCGGTTCTCTGCGGGAGTCCTGACGAAGAACAAGCTCGAGCCGGGCAAGCTGTTTGATTTTGCGCGGTATCCGGTGGCGACGAGTGATGTGCTCCCGCAATTGTTG
>JAYUBJ010000370.1:0-5365 GCA_043740915.1 Verrucomicrobiota bacterium | reverse complement strand
CGCCCGCCAATGAATTGAAATGCCAGAACCGCAAGCTCATCACCACTTATCTGCGCGTCGGCTTCGACCAACAGGGTGCGTGGCGCACGTTCGGTCTGCGCAAGGATTTTTATCCGGCGGCGAAATGGCAGCTCGAGGACGACATCACCGCGTCCGTGCTCGTGCCTGCGCACCGGGTGGCGAACCTGCCCGACGCGGAGCCGGCTGCCACCCTCAAGTTTGTGCAGAACTGCGAACAGCGGCTTTTCCAACGCCCCGACGACGCCATCCACCGCGGCTACGACAAGCAGACCGAGGCCGATCTGGCGCGGCCGGACAATTTCATTTCCAACTTCGAGCCGCTCACCCCGCAAAGCGCGCACGAATTGCTGGAGGACTCGATCGGCTTCTATCAATTCACCGAGCCGATGCAGGACCTGATCCGTGCCGTGGCGGAGAGTCGCACGCCGGGTTATTTCGTTTCGTCGGCGCATCCGCGAATCGTCGAGGGCAAGCCGAGCAAAAATCCGCGTTACCTGCAAACGCGGTTCGACCTGGTCAATCCCCGCGATACCTACCTGGCGGAGATGGCCACCCGTTTGCGTCGCCGTGTGCCGTCCGGCCAGCCCATTTATTATCCCGTGACCGCCGTCCTGCCCGGTCGCCGCAACAACCCACCCGAAGCGGGCATCCGTTCGCTCGCGGTTTTCAACCCGATTCATTACCTCGAGCTGCCGGAATTGTTCATGGAATTCATTTGCAGCATGACTGGCAAATCCCCTTCCACCACCGGCGCCGGCTCGGAAGGCGCGCTCACCAAGGGCCCGTTTAATTCGCTGCCGCCCATCATTGACCTGAACAACGCGCTCGTGTCGTGGATGCTGACCGGCCACCACGGCTTTGTAACCGCCGCCGGATACGTCGGCCCGAACCTGCGGGTGGATCACGATGTCAGCCTGCTCGTGCCCGAAGTCTGGTGCCGGATGTCGCCCGCCGAGCGCCACCCGCACTATCTCATCGCGAACAAGTTCTTGGAGAAGTGCCGGGACTTCGAACACGCGGGGAACAAAGTCCGCGCGAGCCGGTTGGGCCACCGCATCAATTCGAGATTCGTCCGGGCGTTTTTCGGACGCGTCTTCAACCATCCCGGCGCGGTCTTCACCGACGACATGTTGCGCCCGGAGTTCCAGGACAAGGCCATTTTCGTGGACGGCATGGACAACATCGTCGCCACGCAAAAGCGCGTCGCTCAAATGTATTTCGATGATGGCAGCGTGGCGCAGGCGTGTCCGCCTTTGCGGGCGCTGCTGCACCTGATGGTTCACGAGGCCTGGGAAGGCAAGGGACTCGACCATGCGGAGGTGCGCCAACTTTTCACGCGGGAATCCTTGCTGGCCAGCGACTGGTATGCCGCGCGCCTCCAGGCCAAGCAAACGATCGACCGGAAACTCTGGCGGCGGCACGTCGAATATCTCGACAAGTTTATGAAACGCGCGAGCCACGCGGACGAAGCGGTACGCCTCGGCATCGCCGACCGCTTGACGCGCGCCCGGGAAAAGTTGGGGGAAGTTGAATCACCGGCTCACCGCGAATCCCTCTTCGGCACCCTCGGAGCCGAGCCGATCGAATCCTATCTATAACCATGTCCATCCACGTCGCCCTCCATCACCAGACGCGTTATCGCTACGACCGGCTCGTAAACCTCGGCCCGCAAGTCATCCGGCTCCGGCCGGCGCCACACGCGCGAACCCGCATCCTGAGCTACTCCCTGCGCGTCACGCCGGAGAAGCATTTCATCAATTGGCAGCAGGATCCCCAGTCGAATTACCTCGCGCGCCTCGTGTTCCCGGAGCCGACGCGCGAATTCAGTGTCGAGGTGGAGCTGGTTGCGGAGATGGCCGTGTACAACCCTTTCGATTTTTTCCTCGAACCCGCGGCGGAAACGTTTCCCTTCAAATACGATGCGGCGCTCGACCACGAACTGGAGCCGTTCCAGCTCAAACTTCCGCTCACGCCGAATCTCCAGAAATATTTCGAAGCGCTTAAACGCGACCTCATCGGCCGGGCGCCGGCGGCGCTGGTGGACGGCCACCTGCTGCCAGCCACCCACTCGGAGCAGGCGGCTGACCCGCATCATGGCGGCGGGATTCTGCCCGTACCCCGCCCTTCTCCCGCCGCGGCGGATGCCGGCAAGCGTCAACGCACGATTGATTTTCTCGTCGCCATCAATCAACGGGTTTGGCACGACATCAAGTATCTCATCCGCCTGGAGCCGGGCGTGCAGACGCCGGAGGAAACGGTGGCCAAATTGAGCGGGTCGTGCCGCGACTCGGCGTGGTTGCTCGCTCAACTCCTGCGTCACTGCGGACTCGCCGCGCGGTTCGTCAGCGGCTACCTCATCCAGCTCCAGGCCGATCAAAAATCCCTCGATGGCCCCAGCGGCGCGGAGAAAGATTTCACCGATCTGCATGCGTGGACGGAAGTTTATCTGCCCGGCGCCGGCTGGATTGGGCTCGACCCCACCTCCGGATTGCTCGCCGGCGAAGGCCACGTCCCGCTGGCCGCCACCCCCGACCCGTCGAGCGCCGCGCCCATCTCCGGCATCGTGGATGATTGCAAGTGCGAGTTCGGTGTGGAGATGGAGGTGACGCGCATCCACGAGTCGTCCCGCGTCACCAAGCCTTACTCCGACGAACAATGGGCCGAGATCGAAACGCTCGGCCACCTCGTGGACGCCGACCTCGCGAAGAACGACGTGCGTCTCACCATGGGAGGCGAGCCGACGTTTGTCTCGATTGACGACCCGGATGGCGCGGAGTGGAACACCGCCGCGCTTGGCCCGCGCAAACGTATCCTCGCCGACGAACTTCTCAAGCGCCTGCAAGGCATCCACGCCAACGGCGGCTTTCTCCATCATGGCCAGGGAAAATGGTATCCCGGTGAATCGCTGCCGCGCTGGGCGTTCGGCTGCTACTGGCGCAAGGATGGCTTTCCAATCTGGGAAAACCCCGCGCTCTTCGCCGATGAGCACAAGGAATATGGGCATACCGCTGAGCACTCGGCGCAATTCATCACCACACTGGCCGGGCGGCTCAGCGCGGATTCGAAGTGGATCATGCCCGGCCTCGAGGATCCCTTTTACCATCTGTGGAAGGAGCGCCGGCTGCCTTCCAATGTTGACCCGCTCAAGGCCAATTTGAAGGACGAAGCGGAACGCGCGCGGCTCGCCAAAGTCTTTGAGCGCGGCCTCGACACCGTCGTGGGTCACGTGCTGCCGATCCAGCGGGCGTGGAAAAATAACTTTCCGGGCTGGGAGAGTGGTCCGTGGTTTCTGCGCGCGGAGCGGCTTTATCTCGCACCCGGTGATTCACCGATGGGCCTGCGGCTGCCGCTCGACTCATTGCCGTGGGTGAGCGAATCGGATTACCCCTACCTCAACGAACTCGACCCGACCGTCGAGCGTCCGGCACTGCCCCAGCGCGAAGAGTTACGCCAGCGTTACCTCCAGGTGGACACGCCCGCCCGGCGCCGGGCCGCCTCGCTGCGGCGCGGTGGGCAGAGCGAGGCCGGAAGAAAAAAGGCCGAACTGCTTCAAGACCCGGCGCGCCCACCGTTGCAGAGTGAATCAGCGGCCTGGATTGTGCGCACGGCACTGTGCGTCGAGCCGCGCCACGGACGGTTGCACGTTTTCATGCCACCCGTAGCGACGGTGGAGGATTACCTCGAACTCGTTGCCGCCATCGAAGACACCGCCGCGCAACTCCAGACGCCGATCGTCATCGAAGGGTATACGCCGCCGAACGACCCGCGCCTGAACGTCCTCAAGGTCACGCCCGACCCGGGCGTCATTGAGGTGAATCTGCATCCCTCATCGAACTGGAGCGAACTGGTGAACCGCACCACGACGTTGTACGAGGCGGCGCGGCAAGCGCGGCTCGGCACGGAGAAGTTCATGACCGATGGCCGCCACACCGGCACCGGCGGCGGCAACCACATCGTCATCGGCGGCCCGACCCCCGGCGACAGCCCGCTGCTCCGCCGGCCCGATTTATTGCGGAGCCTCATCGCGTATTGGCAGAACCACCCGTCGCTTTCGTATCTGTTCTCGGGCCTGTTCGTCGGCCCGACCAGCCAGAGTCCGCGCATTGACGAGGCCCGCAATGACTCGCTCTACGAACTCGAAGTCGCCTTCAAGGAACTCGACCGGCAACTGGGCGACGTCGGACAGGCGTCGCGCCTGTCTCCTTCCAAAAATGAAAAGTCAGGCACAGGCGCGACGCCTGCCCTCCCGTGGCTCGTGGACCGGTTGTTCCGCAACCTGCTGATCGACGCGACCGGCAACACGCATCGCGCGGAATTCTGCATTGACAAACTCTACTCACCCGATAGCAGCGCGGGCCGGCTCGGCCTGCTGGAACTGCGCGCCTTCGAGATGCCGCCGCACGCGCGCATGAGCCTCACGCAGCAACTCCTGCTGCGCGCACTCGTCGCGAAATTCTGGCGCGAGCCCTATCGCGCCGGGCTCGTGCGTTGGGGGACGGGAATCCACGATCGCTGCCTGTTGCCGCACTTCTGCTGGGAAGATTTCATCGACGTGGTGCGCGATGTGAGCGAGGCGGGTTTTCCGGTCAACCCGGAATGGTTCGCGCCGCATTTCGAGTTCCGTTTTCCGCAACACGGCGACGTGCAACTCCGCAACTTGCAGCTCGAACTCCGCCACGCGCTCGAGCCCTGGCACGTCCTTGGCGAGGAAGGCGCGGCGGGCGGCACGGTGCGTTACGTGGATTCTTCGATCGAACGCGTGCAAATCAAGGTGCAGGGCCTCGTGGACTCGCGCCACGTGATCACCTGCAACGGCGTGCCGGTGCCGCTGCACCACACCGGCACCCACGGCGAATTTGTCGCGGGCGTCCGCTACCGCGCCTGGCAGCCGCCGAACTGTCTGCACCCGACGATCCCCGTCCATTCGCCGCTCGTTTTCGATGTGGTGGACACCTGGAACCAGCGCAGTATCGGCGGTTGCACCTACCATGTCACGCATCCCGGCGGACGCAGTTACGACACCTTTCCCGTGAACTCCTACGAGGCGGAGAGCCGCCGCCTCGCGCGCTTCTTCCGCCACAGCCACACGCCTGGTTCACTGAAGGTCGGCGCGCCCAAGGTGGCCTCCGAATTTCCCTTAACACTCGATTTGCGAAATGTCTGACGCCCCGAGAAGCAGGCTCGCCAGCCGGCGACCGAGGCGCTAAAAACCGCCGGAATGATGAGTGAAACCATGACCATGCCCGCGGCGAGTTCCGTCTCCGAACTCCTCGCGAACTATGCGCCCGCGGCGGGCGGCTTTGACGAAGCGCTCACGGCGACCGGCGAAGTGCGTCCGCACTAC
>JAYUBJ010000369.1:0-1563 GCA_043740915.1 Verrucomicrobiota bacterium | reverse complement strand
TGCGTGATTGATTCGAGAATCCACTTCTCCAGATGGGACGTGGCGTGGACGCGAAAATATTCCGTGAAATAGATGTCGGCGCCACCGTAGCGCGCCATTAATTTCCAGAAGGGCAGGTCCGTCACTTCCTGCATCGGCGCCAGCGCGAGAATGGGCACGGGACCAGCCAGCATGACTTCAAAATCTTTCACGGTATTCATCAACCAGGTGAGCGTCGGAGGATCGGGCCGTGCGCGATCAATTCAAATCGAACAGCAGCACGTGGGAGGATTCGAGGGCTTTGAGATCGAGCGCCGCTTCGTCGCTGATCCCCGCGCCGTCACCGGCGTGCAGCGTTTGGCCATTGAGCGTGATCTTTCCGGCGGCGATTTGCACCCAGGCATGACGTCCGGGCTCCAAGAGATGTTGCGTGGTTTCGCCGGCAGCGAATTTCCCGACGAACAAATCGGCAATCTGGTTGATCCTAATTGAGCCGGCACGCCCGTCTTCCGAACAGACGAGTGGCAACCGACCCTGGAGCACTTTCGCATCAAACTTTTGCTGCGCGTAACTCGGTGGCAATCCCTTCCGGGACGGCAGAATCCAGATTTGCAGGAGATGCACCGGTTCGGAGGGCGAGGGATTGAACTCGCTGTGCTCGACGCCGGTGCCGGCGCTCAGCTGCTGCACTTCCCCGGGCTGGATGATGGAACTGTTGCCGAGACTGTCGCGATGTTGCAGCGCGCCGGACAACACGACGGTGATGATTTCCATGTCGCGATGCGGATGCGTGCCGAAACCGCCGCCACCCGCGATCCGGTCCTCGTTGATAACGCGCAGGCTCCGGAAATGCAGGTGCCGCGGGTCATGATAATCTGCGAATGAGAATGTGTGATACGAGTCGAGCCAGCCGTGTTTGGCGTGGCCGCGATCTTCAGATTTACGCGGGGTAATCATAATGTGCGGTTCAGTGTGCCACAGTGCCGTGCATTTGCCAGCCGCAACGATCTTGCGCAGGGGCCTGGGTCGTAGCCCGGTTTCTGGCGCGCGCGAGCCAAGGTTTCGACCATTCTCCCTACCCCCGCCGAGGGTGGGGCAAGACTCTGTCGAGCCCTGACTGCCGACGCAGGAGGCGCGAGCGTGGCGAGCATCTCTGGGGAACACGGCTGAGGGAGGGCAATGCTCGCTTTGCTCGCCTCGCTGCGCTCGAGATAGGGTTCGACCGAGTCTCACCCCACCGGGCGAGGGAGAAATCTTGCATGTGTCTATTCACCTTTAGCCACACGCTGCTCCGGTTTTGGAACCGTGCCCTGAGCAGCACGTCGAAACCTCTACGGCGGGCCTTCGCCGCCGCCGCGCCCCATTCAACTCAGCCACTACCCGATTTCATATTGAAATTGCGGATGTTGCTGCAACTTGTCCCAGGTGGCCGCCGTGAGCGGTGCCTGCCGGTAAACCGGCTCCCAAAGCGGTTCGGCGCTGGTCGAGTTATGCGCGCGCTTCAACCATTTCTGGTCGAGCGGCTCGGCGATGAGATCGGGAGTGTTGGCGGCGATGGTGGTTTCTTCCTTCTCACCGGTGGCG
>JAYUBJ010000368.1:0-1564 GCA_043740915.1 Verrucomicrobiota bacterium | reverse complement strand
ATCCCGCCAGCGGTCGCCCACCATGAACGAGCGGCTGAGGTCGATGTCCTGTTCACGGGCAGCTTCGAGCAACATTCCCGGCCGGGGTTTGCGGCAGGCACAATTGTCCGCGTCCCGATGACAGCAGATTTTTATGTCATCCAGCGGCAGCCAGGCGCGGAGTTGCTGGTGCATTTGGTCGAGGATGACGCGTGGCAATTTGCCGGTGGCGACATCCGGCTGGTTGGTGACCACAATCAGACGAAATCCCGCCGCCCGCAGTTGGGTGATCGCCTCGAGCACGTCCGGTAGCAGTTGAAAGTCCTCCAGCGATGTGGGCGCGTAAGGGCGGCCATTTCGAATGGCCGAACGATTGAGCACCCCGTCTCGATCCAGAAAAACAGCGCGCACCATGAGGGCTAGCTTTTCGGCTGATCCAACCCTTCCCACTTGTTGGCCTGCGCCATCACCGCGGGATGTGAAACCAGGCAGTGCCAGACCACGGCTTGAAAAGCTTCCGCATGCGGCGTGATGGCTTGCGCGTCCACCGTGGGAACGACCAGCACAAAGTCGCCCACCTGCTTCGTATAGCCCCCGTCGCGGCCAACGATGCCAAAGATTTTCAAGCCGCGCCGTTTACCCTCGTCCAGCGCGCGCACAATATTGGGGCTGACATTGCGTTCCGCACTTCCGCCGCCGACGGAAAAAACGAAGATCGCGTCGCGCTCATTGGCGCGGCTCGTGCGCAGCCAGGCTTCAAAGATGGTTGGCCAGCCTTCGTCGTTCGTGCGGGCGGTCAGTTCGGCGACGTTGTCGCACGGGCTGTAGGCTTCGATGCCGGCGAGCTTGCGGAAATCATTCACCGCGTGGCTGCAATTCGCGGCGCTGCCCCCGACGCCAATCAGGAAGAGCCGCCCTCCCCGGTTGCGTAATTCGGCCAGTTCACGCGCCATCCGCTCGATCAATTCGTGATCCAGCGCGGCTGCGATCTGCTGGACTTGCTGCATGTAGGTTTGTGCGTGCGTCATGGTCGGGAAGTGTTTAGCAGCCAGCGGGGATTTTGCAAACTTTCCCCGGCGGATTTTGCTTTTTGGCTGGCACCGCTTCAAGTTTGCTGTTGGCCTGCGGGATTTATCCGTTATCTTTGGGCCATAAGTTTAACGGACACGACCATTCATCGCGAGCTATGCCCCCCAATCCCTCCCCGAACCACGCCCCCACCCCAGGACGCCGTGATTTGCTGATCTTGCTGGTCTGCCTCGTGGGAATAATGGCCGTGCTGTTCCATCGGAGCTTTGGATCAGACGAAATTCTCCGTAATAATGACCTGTCGTACGGCACCGGCGTGGCGTTGAACGAGCATGGGATTGGCATCTTCTCGGGTTACTGGCAGGACTTGAACTGGCTGGGGGGCGCCCAGGTCACGCCCCCACCCAACATCTCCGCCCTGTTCGGTGTCAGCATGGGACGCTGGCTCGGTCCCAGCGGTTTTTTCCGGTTTTTTCCGCCGATTGCCTTGATGATTCTGGGGTTGAGCGCCGGGCTTTTTTTTCGGCAGTTGGGACTCGGCTCCACGGTTTGTGTG
>JAYUBJ010000367.1:0-16447 GCA_043740915.1 Verrucomicrobiota bacterium | reverse complement strand
GAACGAATTCGATGCGGCGGCAAACTGCGGGAAGGTGAAGCCAGAGTTAATGACCACGTAACGCGCCGGATTCAACGGATTCGGAAAGATGAATACCGGCACGTGTTTCGTGGCGTCGTAAGTCTTGTCCCCAACCACGATGCCCTTGGCCGTCCAGCGAATCGGCAGTTGGTCGGCGATGCGGGCGAAAAGCTTGTTGCTCGATGGGTCGCCCCAGAGAATCAGGTTGTTCGCGGCGATGTCGGCTTCGGTAATGGCGGAATCGTCTTTCACGCGCGGCTCGCCACGAAAATACCGGCGCCACTGGAATGCGGCCTCGGCCAACTCGGCTTTCACCCACTTGCCAACGGCAGCGTTCAATGAATTGCCTGTCGGTCGCACCATCACAAACGAGTCCATGAACGCGTCATCAATGGGCCCTTGGAGATTGGGACGTTTCGCGAGTCCGGCATTCGCGCTCGGGCTCGGGTTTCGCTCCGACCACTTTCCAGCCGATTTTATTGCGGCAAACGTCCACCAGCTTGCCGGTCGACCAGGAGGAGGCAGGGAAAAGACCGTGTTCTGAAAACCAAGGTCCTGGCCGTCCACGACCAGCCGGGCACCATTGCCCACGGGGTTCCCTGGGATGAGATCCAACGAGAACGAGCTCACATTGTGGGTCTTCACTTCGATGCGGACGGCGCCTCCGGCAGTAATGATTTCCGCGTCCACGCGGGCTTCCTTCCAATGTTCATCGAGGGCATTAATGGTGACCCAATGGGCCCGGTTGAACTTCAACGAATGCGTCACAAGCGTGACTATTTTCGGCTCGTGATTGACTCCCTGGTTCGTCGCTTCGTCCACCAGTTTCGCCACGACTTTCTTCGCCTCCTTCTCGTACGCATGGCCGGTCTTGGGGCCGATGATGTGGGTCATCTTCACGCCTTCCTTCAGCAGCGCGGCCTCCATAAGATCGGCCGCTTTCTTCTGCTCGTCAATTTCGCCACTGTAGGCGACGAGTGTCGTGTTGATGAGATTGATGGGGCAGGCAAGCGAATCGTAGAGATTCCAAAGCTTCTGCTCATACCAAGGGATGGTGTCGAGTTTGTCGCCGAGTTTCTGATAGTTCTTCACATCCACGAAGCCCGCGCCCGGATTTACCGCCGCCCAGTTGGCTGCGTGATGTGCGCCGAGATGCCACGCGCCGGCACCGCCCATCGAGAAGCCGCGCATGGCGAGTTTGTTGCGGTCAATCGAGTAAAAAGTCGCCGCGTGGTCGAGCGCCTCGAACACGTCCACTTCGCCCGCGAACTTGAAGGCGTTCATGAATCGTCCGTACGGATGCAGGACGAAAGTGTCTTCCGGCGCGAACTCACCCACGGACTTTTGCCGGCCTTCGATGAAGGCGATTTCATTGAGCGTGTCGCCGCGGCCGTGGAGCCAGAAGTCGAGTCGCATCGGCGGGTGGCCGGGTTGGTAGCCGGCCGGCACGACGAGGCCGTAGGGCTGCACTGAACCATCGAGTTTCGAGACGTAGCCGCGCACGACGAGGCCAGTGGCGGTGTTCCACGGCGCGCTGCCGGCAGCGAGCAATCGGGCGCGCGCGGAGCCTTGCTGGAGCAGGACGCGGGCGGAGTTGAACTGGTTCGTGCTCGTGAAGATGTCGTCCTCGAGCGCATAGCGGACGGCGTTGTGGTAAATCTGCACGTCCGGCAGAAAGCGCAGGAGGTCGGGCTTGGTTTTGAGTGCGGCCCGGAGGTTTTCGATCTCTTGGCCCAGCGCAGCCGCACCGGCGGTCAGTTCGGCTTTCACTTCGGCAGGCACGACGACACCAGGCGGCGGATTGAGCTTCCGCGGATTCGGCTGAAGGTTTGCCGGGGTTGCGGCGGTGGCGGCGCTGCCCAGCGCGGCGAGCAAAACTGCAAATGTGATGAGGCGGGTTTTCATAAAATGGATCGCGGGCGCATCACCGACGGCAGAGCAGTCGCGCCGCGATTGACCCAATCCCCGTCGTCGGGTTACGGCTTCGCGGTTTTCTCGGGCTCGGCCGGAGCTTTGCCGAAATCCGCCACCAGTTGTTTGGCCTTGGCGATTTGTTCGGGCGTCATTTTTTGTTGCAATTGATCGCGGGCGGCGGCGGCCGCCTTCTCCTCGTTGCCCGCGGCGAGTTCCAGCCATTTGAAGGCTTCGACGAGATTGATCGGCGCGCCTTTACCCTCGGCGAAATAGTTTCCCAATTTGAATTGTGCCGGGCCGTCGCCCTGTTCCGCCGCCTTGAAATACCAGGTGGCGGCTTGCTGGGCGTCCTGCGACACGCCCTCGCCTTGGTCGTAATGATCGCCGAGCAACGCCTGCGCCCGCGCGTGTCCTTGCTCCGCCGCTTTGCGCAGCCACTTGAGGGCTTCTTCCGGATCTTTGGGCGCGCCCTGTCCGTGCTGCGTGCAAATCCCCATCATCAATTGCGCTTCTGCATGGCCTTGCACGGCGGAACGGTTGAACCATTTCACCGCCTCGGCGTAATCCTGCGGCACACCGTGGCCCTCATAATAAAGCAGGCCCATTCCGTTTTGCGCCTGGGTGTGTCCCTGGCCCGCGGCCAGTTTGAACCACTTGAACGCCTCGACGTAATTCTGGCGCATCCCGAGGCCGGTGTAGTTCATGAAGCCCAGTTTGTTTTGCGCCTCGGCAACGTTTTGTTCCGCCGCCTTGCGAAACCACTTCGCCGCCTCGGGGAAATTCTGCTTCACCCCGTCACCGTGATAATATTGCCGGCCCAGGTTGTATTGCGATTCCGCGTGGCCTTTGTCGGCGGCCTTCTTGAACCACTTCGCCGCTTCCACGAAGCCTTGGGTTTCCTGTTCGAGGGGGTCGGCGAGGTTGGGTTTGACCAGTTGCCAGTAGTAAAAATTGCCCATCAGCGCCATCGAGCTTAAGTCGCCTTTTTTCGCCGCGGCGTAAATTGTGTCAAATCGCTTGAATGACTTGGCCAGCCCGGCCACGCGGACCTCCGAGCGTTGCTCCTCATTCTTGGTCGGGGCGGATTGCGCGTGGAAGAAGTGTAACCCTCCGCTGGCCGCCGCTCCGGGGCGGGGCGCTCCGAAAGTCAACGTGAGGGCAATGATGGCTGCCGGCAAATGGATCAAAAAGCGCTGTGTCTTGCGATTCATCCGGACACTGTAAGCACAAACGTCCTGATTTCAAGTTTGCTCTGCAGGAGAGAAACTACTTTCCCGCGACCGGCAGTTCCCAGCGTTCGCCGAAGAATCCGGCCGTGGCGATGCCGCCGGGCAGGCGGGGCGTGACCGGCTTGCTCACGTCCACGATCGCAAAGTCCGGCAACTTGGAAATCTGCCGCGCGTTGTTCAGGTAATCGTATTCGCGAAAAGTGAAACCGCTGTTGAGCACGATGTATTTCTTCGGATTCAGTGGATTCGGATAAATCAACACGGGCACATGATTCGCCGAGGCAAACGCCTGCGCGCCGACCCGCACATTTTGCGCGTCCCATTTGATCGGCAACTTGTCCGCGATCCTCGCGAGCACTTTGTTGCTGCCCGGATCGCCCCAGAGAATCAAATTGTGCGCCGCAATGTCCTCGTCCGTCACGGCGGCATCATCCTTCACGCGCGCCTCGCCTCGGAACTGCCGGCGCCAGTGGTCGATGGCGTGGGCCTCTTCCGCCGCAGCCCACGTGCCCGCTTTCTCGTTCAACGCAGTCCCGGTCGGATGTACCATCAGGAAGGAGTCCATGAACGCGTCGTCAATCGGGCCTTGCAAGCCGTGGCGCTTGGCGAGTGAACCGTCGTCCGTCTTCTCCACCAATCCCCACTTCTTGCCGACCTTGCGGAAATGCGCCGTCCACGAGCGGTCCGTTTCGGCCAACGGTGCCTCAAGCTTTTGGCCGTCGAGCACCACTTTCGCCTTCAGGGTCAACGGAAACGGATAGTGTCCCGATGGAATCGTCAGCGTGAGCGCGGAGACGTTTTTCGTAGCCACTTTAAAACTGTCGTTTTCGTCGTCGATGTCCGCGTCCACACGCGCGCGTTCCCAGTGCTGTTCCAGGCCATCGACGGTGACCCAGTGCGATTGATTGTAGCGCAAGGTCCACGTCGTGAAGCGCACGTGCTCGGGCAGCGGATCGCGGCCTTTGGCGGCGATGCGGTCGATGCGCCGGTTGATTTCCACCTTCGCATTCTTCTCGTAGCTGTGCGCGGTTTTCAGCCCGATGATATGGGTCATTTTCAAGCCCTCGGCAGTCATGGCCTTTTCCATGATGTCAGCGGCCTGTTTCTGCGAATCAATTTCGCCGCTGTACGCCACGGTCGGCAGGTTGAAAAAGTTGATCGCGTAGTCGGTGCAATCATACATGTGCCAGAGCTTTTGTTCGTACCAGGCCGGCTTGACGTCCTCTTTCTGGAAGACCTTGAGGAAATCCGCCGTCTCGGAAAAACCCGCGCCCGGTGCGGCAGCGCAAAAGACGCTGGGATAATGCGCGGCAAACTGCCAGCAGCCCGCGCCACCCATCGAGAAGCCGCGCACAACGAGGCGGTTGTCATCGACGGGATAATTTTTCTTCGCGTGCTCGAGCGCCTCGAACAGGTCAATTTCACCGGCGAATTTGTTCGCGCAGCAATAGCGTCCGTAGAGATGCAGTACAAAGGTGTTGGGCGGCACGAATTCACCGGGCGACCGCTGCCGGTCATTGATGAAACTCAGTTCGCTCAAAACTTCGCCGCGGCCATGAATCCAGAAATCCAGCCGCAGCGGCGCGCCACCCGGCACAAACGAAGCCGGCACAACCATTCCATACGGCTGCACCGAGCCGTCAATGCGAGAGAGATAACCGCGCGCCACGAGGCCGGTCTGCGCCGTCCAGGGTGATTTGCCCTCGCGCAACGCCTGCGCCCGCTCCGCTCCCTGCTTGAGCAGGCCGCGCGCGATCTCGACTTGATTGATTTGATAAAATTCGTCATGCGCGAGCGCGTAGCGGACGGCGTTGTGATAAATCTGCACATCGGGCAGCAACCCGAACAAAGCCGGTCTGCCCTTGAGCGAGGCGCGCAAAGCGTCGATCTCCTGGCCGAGGGCAACTGCGCCGCTTTCGAGTTCCACCCGGTCATTCGCCGGAATCGCCACGCCCGGCGGGGGCACACGGCGCACTTTGTCGGGCTGATTGTCGGCGGGTCCATCGGCGCGGGCGATGGCGGGCACGGAGAGGAACAGGCACAGGAGAAGGGGGCGGGTATTCATGGGTTTGATAAAAGTGTGGCGGGAGAATACCAGTCGTCCGTGACAGGGAAAGAAAATCCTTTTTCGGGTGGATGCATTCTGTTTTGGCAAGCGCGGGCGTCTCGCAAAAAGCACTATGGAGTTTCCACGAACGCGTGTTCGCGAAGCGGGTCCTTGAACCTAGGAGCGCCGATCTCCCGATCGGCATGTCCCTCTTCGACACTCGAAACGGGCCGATCAGGAGATCGGCGCTCCGGTTCATGGTAGGGCAGGGGTGAGGGAGAACGGCTGCAACTCGCCAGCACGCTCGCACTAAATTGAAATGCGCCCAAGTTCGACCAGACCTCCATCGCTGCTTGCGCGTCGATGCCAGCGTGCGTTACGGTGCAAGTGGTCAGAATATTTATGGCGACGCCCCAGGAACAATACGACGACGCGATGTTCGCCTTCAGCACCGGCGACTACAATTCCGCCATCGCACAGTTGCAAACCGTGCTGGCCGAGGATCCGGCAAACTTCGAAGCGCAACTCGCGCTTGGCATGGCTTGGTATCGCAAAGGCGACTTCGCCACGGCCATCGTCGAGGGGCACAAGGCCGAGAAACTCAAACCGCACGAGCAACTCGTCCACACCAATCTCTCACTCTTTTACATGAAGAGCGGCGACAAGACGACGGCCGAGCATCACGGATTGCAGGCGCGCATCGCGTCGTGGAAAGGCAACATGACGACGCCGGGCGCGGCCTCTGCGGCGGCGGGCGATCCGGAGTTGGAACTCGCCAAGCCCAAGCCGCAGGCGTTCAAGCTCCCGGAGAAATTCCCCGACCAGCCGTGGAAGAAGCAGCCCAAGGTCGGGGGTGGGGAGGCACAATAGAATGTCAGGCATATGAGCACCTTCACCCCCGTCGCCGAAGTTTCCAGCCTGCCGCCCGGGCAGTGCCGCACGGTGCATGTGAAGGGCCGCGAGTTCGCGCTCTACAATCTCGACGGCCAGTTCTACGCGATTGACGACCAGTGTCCGCATCGCGGCGGGCCGCTGGGCGCGGGCTGTTTCGAAAATGGCCACGTTTTTTGCCCGCTGCATGGCTGGGAGTTCGACGTAAAGACGGGCGCCTGCCTGACCCGGGCCGACAAGCCCGTGCGCTCGTATCCGACGCGCCTGGTGGCGGGTCAGGTGGAAATTGAGATCTCGCCGGAACTCCCGAGTTTAGACCACGGATTTCACGGATAACACGGATGGAGAGGGATTCCAAAACTCAGCCGTTGGGGCAAATCGATCCCGGCATTCCAGCTCCCAGTCCCTCCTCATCCGTGCCATCCGTGTTATCCGTGGTAATTTGCTCCAGGTTTCGGATTAAGTGACGTGGGATTTGAGTTGAGAATTGGAGGGCGAGCGCCAAGACTCGCAATCCAAGAACATTGATATGAAATCCGCTTACGAACTCGCCATGGAACGGCTGGCCAAGACTGCGCCGCCCGCCAAACTCACCGACGAACAGAAGCGGCGCCTGGCCGAGTTGGAAGGGGAACACAAAGCCAAGTTTGCCGACCGCGAAATATTTCTCCAGGGCCAGATTGCCAAGGAGCGGGAAAAGGGCGACGCCGAAGCGGTGGGGCAGTTGGAGCGGCAGCTTCAGAGCGACCGTAAATCGATTCAAGCCGAGTTGGAGGAGAAGAAGGAAAAAGTGCGGCAGGGCAAGTGAACCGGGCGATGGCGGTCAGTGAACGTTGCCACCGTTCCGCTGCCACAGCTCGAAGTGGTAAAGCCCGGCAATCATCACCGAGTGCCGGATTTTATTTTCAGCGATGAGTTTTGGGATGTCCTTGAGGGGCACGAGGTGCGTGATGATGTCCTCGCCGGTGTCGAAGCGGGTCTCATTGCGCAAACGGCAATTCTCGACAAACACGGTGTAGCAACTGTTGCTCAGGATCGCTGGGTTCGCCAGCACGTGACCCACGATCCGCGCGTTCTCGCCTCGGTATCCGGTCTCCTCGTCCAACTCGCGCAAGGCCGTTGCCTCGGGCGACAAGTCCTCGGTATCCATCACGCCACCCGGGATTTCCAATTCCACCGTGTTCGAGCCGTGACGATATTGCTCGACCAGGACGATCTGCTGCTCGGGCGTGACGGCCACGACGTTGACCCAATTGACGCTCTCGATGACATAGAACTCGTGTTCCCGGCGCGTGCGCGGCGAGAGCTTGCGGTCGGCGCGCAGGGAGAAGATGCGGAAATCGCCGACCGACTTCGAGCTGATTAACGGCCAGGGTTTGATCATGTTGAACCAGCCTGAATTCTAAAGTTTTATTTGCGCCGCCCAGCCTTGTTTCATCAAGCCGAGCAAGTGGGTCATGGCTTCTGCGTAAGTTTGCTTTTTCTGCTCCGCCAACTGCCTCGCACGTTTGTCAAGCTGGCCCGCCATCTCGGCGGATTTCTCGAACGGACAGCCGAGCGCTACGAGGGCTTGGGCAAGTTCTTCAAGCTTCATCCGCGCAAGGGCAGCTCAATCGCCGGCGGTCACCGACCGCCGCTCCAGCGTCATTTCACCGAATCCGCCGCCATAATCTTGATGCTCTCCACGCCCTGGCGGTCGATCGGACGGCTCTTCTCGCCGCCGTTCGAGGTGGTCGGCGTGTCTCCGAGCTTGCCGAGCACCTCATCACCCCGGAGAAGCTTGCCGAAAGCGGTGTATTGACGGTCCAGAAAACTGGCCTCGGCCAGGCAGATGAAGAACTGGCTGCCGGCGGAATCCTTATCCTGCGAACGGGCCATCGAAATGACGCCGCGCACGTGCGGGCGGCCATTGAATTCAGCCTTGACTTGGTGGCCCGGTCCGCCGGTGCCCCAGCGATGTTCCAACCCCGGATCTTTGGTGAGCGGATCCCCGCCTTGCACCATGAAACCCTTGACGATCCGGTGAAAGGAGGTGCCGTCGTAAAACCCCTTTTTGGCGAGCGCCTTGAAATTCTCGACCGTTTTGGGCGCGACGTCGGGCCAGAACTCGAGAACCATTTCGCCGGCGCTGGTTTTGATGACGGCGACTTCGTTGGGGGGATTGCTCACGTGGTTTTGGGTTGAACGTTATTTGATGGAATCGGCGGGGACGATCTTGACGCTGATGACGCCCATGCGCTTGTCCGGGCGGTCGGGCGGATGCGTTTTGGTGGTGGCAATTTTTTCGAGCACGTCGTCGCCTTTGATCAATTTGCCGAAGGTGGTGTATTTTTTGTCGAGAAACGAAGGCGCGCCGTGGCAGATGAAGAACTGGCTGCCGGCCGAATCGGGATCTGCGGAACGAGCCATGGAGAGGACGCCGCGCTTATGTGAGCGATCATTGAACTCCGCCTTGACCTTGTAACCAGGATCGCCGGTGCCCCATTCTTCTTCCCGGCTCGCGTCCTTGGTCAGCGGGTCGCCGCCCTGGATCATGAAGCTGGGGATGACGCGGTGAAAACAGGTGCCGTCGTAAAAACCCTTCCTGGCAAGTTTCTTGAAATTCTCAACCGTCTTGGGCGCGACTTCAGTCCAGAACTCAACGACCATTTCCCCCTCGGTGGTTTTGATGATGGCGACCTCGTTCGCCTCCGGTTTCGCCTCGCCTTTCGGCTTGGCTTCCTGCTTGTCCTGTCCCGACACCGGGCTGATTCCGAGTGCCAGGGCGATCAAACTAGACATCAATAAATGTTTCATGCCGCTGAGATTTGCCATGAACCCCCCGCCTTGTCACGCCCAGAATCGAAGGGCACTTCCACGATCCTGGCGCTGCTTTCACCCGCAACGGTCCGCAAGGTCAACTCGTTCCCCACCTGGTTCGCCTCGCGCCGCACATAGCCCAAGGCGAGCTTGGCACCCAAGGCCGTCGAAAGAATTGCGCTGGTAATGTATCCGGCTTCCTTTCCGTCCTTGAACAACTTGTCACCCCGAACCGGCAACTTCCGCAAATCATCCGCCAGTCGCAGGCCGCGCAACGCTTTGGATACCTGTCCGTACGTGCGAATACGCGCAAGCACCTCCTGCCCGATGTAACACCCTTTCGTGTAGCTGATGGCCCGGGCGTCCAGGCCGGCTTCCGGGGGCAGATTGGTCTCGTCCATGTCCGCGCCGTAACGGGGAATGCCCGCCTCGATGCGCGCCAACTCCAGCGCGTCCCAGCCCGCCGCGCGGCCGCCGAACAATTTCGCCGAGGCAATCAATTTGTCTGCCACCGCGCCCATCGACGCCGACGGTACGAACAAATCAAAACCGCTCGTGCCGGTGCGCGGCTGGTGCATCAAGTAAAGCTGGCCGAGTGTCGTGTCCGTCGTTGTGGAGAAACTCGCCGGCTTCACCGGAATCTCCCAAGTCATCCCGAGCGCGCGTGCCGCCGCTTCGGCCTTCGGCCCTTGGACGCTCAACAGCCCGTAGGCCGGCGCCGCGTCCACGATTTGCACGTCGGCGGCGATGATGTATTTGTCGAGCCGCTGCGCAACCACTTCGCTCAACCCCGGCTCGAAGTCGAGCAGCAGTTCATCGGCGAGACACCAGATGTGGAGGTCGCTCTGCATTTTCCCCTTGGCGGTGATGAGCGCGGCGTAACAGCCGGTGCCGGGGTGGAGCAGCTTGACGTCATTGGTGACCTGGCCGTGCAGAAAAGTCTGGCGATCCGCGCCCGTGATGCAAAGACGTCCGCGAAAACTCAAATCAAGAATACCCACCGTCGCCCGCAACGCCGCATGCTCGGCCAGCGGGTCGCCAAAATCAGCGACGACCTCCGCGCCGTTCACCTCGGCGAACCGCGCGCCCAGGCCGTGATGAAACTCGTGCAGTGCGAGCGAACTCATGACGGCAGTATAGCACGTGTTTCACGGTGGCGAAGCAAACTCGGCAGGGCCTTGGGCTTCAATCCTCGCGGGGCGCACGTTTTGGAGTGCGGTGGCAAAGCGCAGCGACGACACCGCTTTTCGGCGCAGGATCGAGCGTTCAAAGCAACGTGGCGCTGCGCTTCCCGTCGCACTCCACATAGGTTTGATTGAGATCCCGCCACGCTGCAGGCATTGTGGTTGAACTGCGTGCGTTAACCCGACTTGGCGGACTGGAGGGTGAAAACCACTATTTTCAGCCGCCGTGCGCCCGGAACCCATTCCCGCTCAAGGGGCCGTTTCGCAAATGGGCTTGTCGTGCAGACTCACCCCCTTCCCGGCGCGGATATTTTCGCGATGATCCCACGTCATTATGTTTCTGCGTTGTTCCAAACGTCGCAAGGATGGCAAGGAGCATCTCTATTGGAGTGTGGTGGAAAATCGGCGGCTGTCCGACCAGCGCGTCGTCCAGCGCCACGTTCTTTATCTGGGCGAACTCAACGGCGTGCAGGAATCCTCCTGGCGCAAGACCGTCGAACTCTTCGGCCAGGACGAGGGCGCGCCGCGCCAGGTCGCGCTGTTCCCCGAGGCGCACGCTCCGGCGCAAGTGGGCGGCGCGGAGTTCCCCGTCGTGCGCGTGCGGCTTTCGCAAATGGCCCTGCGCCGTCCGCGCCAATGGGGCGCTTGCTGGCTCGGCTGCGAGTTATGGGAGCAACTCGAGCTCGGCGAGTTTTGGCGCGCCAAACTCACCCCCAATCGCGAAGGTACGCGCTGGGATCAAGTCTTGCAAACGTCCGCTTAAGCGTGACGCCCTGCACCAGGCCCTGGGCGCCGCGCGCAAAGATGCCGGACGCGCCGCGCGCTTGGTTCAGGTGGACGTGCAGTTACACGGCGCCGGCAAAACCCAGCGGGCCACCCTGAGTTGGAAGCTCGACCGCAAATCGCTGCGCACCGCCTGGCGACGCGAAGGCCGCTACCTGCTGCGCACCAACCTCACCGAAACCGACCCCGCGAAACTGTGGGAGTTTTATTTGCAACTCACCGAAGTTGAACAAGCCTTCAAAGAACTCAAAGGCGACCTGGCGCTCCGCCCGATCCATCATCAACTCGAACCCCGCATCGAAGCGCACATTTTCGGGTCGTTCCTGGCCTACTGCCTGCAAGTGACGCTCAAAGCGCGGCTGCGCCGCACCGCCAGCGGGCTCACCCCGCGCGCCGTGCTGGAGAAGTTCGCCGCGGTGCAGATGATCGACGTGCATCTGCCGACGACCGACGGGCGCGAGATCGTCATGGCCCGTCACACCCAGCCGGAGAAAGACCTCCAACTCCTGCTGGACCAACTCAAGCTGGCGCTGCCCGCGCAAGGCCCGCCCAAGATCCAAACCCCGCAACCCCCGCCGGATCCAGTCGCGAAATAACCGCCTCTGGAGTGCAGACCTTTTGGCCCAATCTCCGGAAATCCGGCCATTCTCGCCTCCCCCACCCGCCAGTCCGCCAAGTCGGGTTAACCCACCGCGGCCGAGGTGGCCGCATCGAAGAATCGTGCGTCGTGCCACTGAAACGTGACGGAAACACTCTGCCCCACGGTCGCGGTGGCGATCCCTGACAGCCGGACAACCAAGCCGCACCTTCCCCGGCGTAAATGCAGGTGCGTTTCCGCACCGAGCATTTCCACCAGTTCGATGGCCCCCGTCACGCGCAGTTCGGAGTGGTGCTCCGCGTCCGCGGCCAACCGCAGGTGCTCCGGGCGGAGGCCGAGCACGACTGCCTGGCCTTCATTCGGGGCGAGCTTGGCGGCCCACTCTTCATTCAATGCGGCGACGAGCGGGCCTTCGTCACCCGCCGCGTTCAGCTCCCGAAAACAAAGCCGGCCGGCCTGTTGAACAATCGTTCCGCCAAAAAAGTTCATTGCCGGTGAACCAATGAAGCCGGCGACAAATTGTTTCGCGGGCTGTTGGTAAAGTGTGCGCGCGTCGGCGCACTGTTCAATCCCGCCGTCCCGCATGACCGCGATGCGGTCGCCCAAGGTCAACGCCTCGGCCTGATCGTGGGTGACGTAGATCATCGTGATGCCGAGCCGTCGTTGAAGAGTTTTGAGCTCGCGACGCATTTGCGCGCGCATGGGGGCGTCGAGGCTGGCGAGCGGTTCATCGAGCAGGAACAGCCTGGGCTTGCGCACCAGCGCGCGGCCGAGGGCGACTCGTTGTCGCTGGCCCCCGGAAATGTGTTCGGGCCGGCGGTTCAGGCAATCCTCGAGCGAGAGCAGGGCGGAGACTTCGCGAACCCGTTGATCGATTTCGGCGCGCAGGGAATTCCGCCAGACCAGGCCGGAAGCCAGGTTTTCGCGCACGGTCAGGTGCGGATACAGCGCGTGGCTTTGGAAGACCATCGCCACGTGGCGATCTTTCGGGGCGACCCGGTTCATCGCTACGCGGTCGATAGTGAGGTCGCCCGCGTCCGGATCTTCGAGGCCCGCGATGAGCCGCAGCAGAGTGGTTTTGCCACAGCCGGACGGGCCGACCACGGCGAGCAGTTCCTGGTCTTCGACGACGAGGTTCAGGCCAACGACGGCGGGAACCGGTGCTCCTTTAGGGCCGGTGAAAGTCTTGTGGAGATTCTCAAGGACAACGCGCGCCATGTGCGGCGAATGTTGAATCTCACCTGCGGAATGTCGAGCGCAGAGTAACTGGCTGATTTAACCAAAGGTGTCGCGCAAATCCTGGCGAATTTTTTGTGCGCATGGCGGACAGTAGCCGTGGCTGAACACCGCCTCGGAGTGGTTTTGAACATAAACCTCCGTCGGCTGCCATTGGCCTGCTTCGTCGCGGATCTTTTTGCAACAGGCGCAAATGGAGAGCATGCCGCTCAAGGCTTTGACTCTGGCCAGCGCTGCTTGCAGTTCGCGAACCCGCTGGTCCCATCCCGCTTGGATGCGTTTTGGTTCGGTGATGTCGCGTAAATAGCCGGTGAACATGGGCGGGCCATCCAACTCGATTTGGGTGATGGTCAACTCGACGGGAAACTCCGTGCCGTCCGAGCGCAGGGCAGTCAACTCGAGGCGCCGCCCGATCATCCAGCGCTTGCCGGAAAGGAGATATTGCGAGATCCCGCGCCAGTGTTGCTCGCGCAGGGCGGGTGGGATGATCAACTCGCCCATTTCCTGGCCCAGCGCCTGCGCCCGGGTGTAACCAAAGGCCCTTTCCGCCGACGGGTTGAACTCCACGATGCGGCCTTCGTGGTCAATGGTGATGATGCAATCGAGCGCGGACTCCAGAATCGCTGTCTTCAGCGCCTCACTGCGTTCAAGTTTTCGTTCGGAGCGGTGCCGGTGGAGCGCCATTTCAATGGTGGTTTCCAATTCCTTTTCCACGAAGGGCTTCAGGAGGTAGCCAAAGGGTTCGGTGTGCTTGGCGCGCAGAAAGGTGGTTTCATCAGAGTTGGCGGTCAGATACACGACCGGCACATGACAATGGTGGCGAATGTGTCCGGCGGCCTGCACGCCATCCATTTCTCCGCGGAGTTTGATGTCCATGAGCACCAGATCGGGGCGGAGCGCCGCCGTCTCGTTCACGGCTTCTTCGCCCGAGGAGGCAATGGCTGGAACGGTGTGGCCCATGCCGCGCAAACGATTCCGGAGATCCATGGCCACGATGGCTTCATCTTCAACCACGAGTATGCTGGCACTTTCCATAATAAGGCTTGGTTCAGGTTCGGGGATGATCAAAACAAATGGTGAATTGCGTGCCGTGATCTCGCTGCACCCCGAGCGTGCCGCGAAGTTGCGAGGTCAGCGTATGCACCAACCGGAGACCGAGCGACTCGGTGTGGAGGTGGTCGATGGCTTGCGGCAGACCAACGCCATCGTCACGGACGCTCAGGCGGATCTTCGCGTCGGGACTGACTTGCAGGGAGACGAGGATCTCACCACTGCGCTCGCCGGGGAACGCATACTTGATCGCATTTGAAATGAGTTCGTTCACAATCAAGGCACAGGGTATGGCCACATCCACTCCAAGCATTAGGCTGGCCACTTCAAGTTTGAGACGGACGGTGGCGCGGTTCACGCCGAAGGATCGGAACAGGTTCGCCGCCAGTTGGGGAAGAAATTGCGCGAAGTCAATCTGGGACAGGCTTTTCGAGCAATACAATTGCTCATGCACCAACGCCATCGAGTGGATCCGATGCTGGTTTTCCTTCAGCACCGCGAGCAGTTCCGGGTTCTTGAGGCTGGCCGCCTGGAGGTGGAGCAGGCTCGAAATGACCTGCAGATTGTTCTTCACCCGGTGATGGACTTCCTGGAGCAATAATTCTTTTTCCTTGAGCGAGGTGCGAAGCTGTTCGCGGGCCAGTTTATCTTCGGTAATGTCCCGGGCAATTTTTGACGCACCCACGATTTTGCCGCTGGCATCCCGGACAGGCGAGACCGTCAAGGAAACCGTGATTCTTCGGCCGTCCTTCGTCTGCCGAACGGTGTCACCATGGACGGTGCGTTTGCCTTGCCTGACGCTTTCAAGAATCTGCTCCTCTTGATGTCGCAATTCGGGAGGAATCAGCAGGGTGATCGAACGCCCAATCATCTCGGCGGCAGTATAGCCAAATATTCGCTCCGCCCCCTGGTTCCAGCTCAAGATGGTGCTGTCCAGTCCCTTGCTGATAATGGCATCGTCCGAGGATTCCACGATGGCGGCCAGCATGGCCATGGCTGCCTCGGTCTGCCGTTTGTCGGCCGCCCGCCGTTTGAGGTTCAAGGTGGTTTTGACCGCGGGAACAAGTTGATCGAGATGGGTTTTTAAGACATAGTCCGCCGCCCCGGCTTTCATGCACTTTACCGCGGTTTCTTCGTTGATGGAACCGGTGACGATCAGCACCGGAACCCCCGGTGCCAGCTCCTTCGCCAGCAGCAACGCCCCCATGCCATCCAGTCCCGGGATGGAATAATCCGCGAGAATGAGATCGGGCGCAGATTCGCCCAGGGCGCTGATGAAACCGTCCCGGCTGTCGACGTGCTGGAGGCAGTAATCCAAACCCGCTTTGTCCAGTTCGACGCCGATCAGTTCGACATCGCCAGCGCTATCTTCAAGCAACAAAATACGAACGGTTCCCTGCATATTCGGATTCTCAGATCAGAGACATCCATAGTTTCCCGGTGGATGCAATTCTCGGGCCAAGCTCGACCCCGTCTCGAAGTCAAAACCACCGGGTGGCCGGCGGACAGCCTGATGGCTCAACATTCAATGAAGATCATTTGACATGAATATCATTTGACGCTGCCTTTGGCTTGCCACCACTATCCCGGTCTGGCGGTTTGGCCTGCGTTGTAAGACGGTGGAGGATCGCCTTTGAACAAAACCTAAAATCGGAATTGGAACATGAACCTCGACTCCCTCTATTCGGAACTCACCCTCAAAACCGGCGCGAAACTCGCGCTGATCGTGCTCGACGGCCTTGGCGATATCGCCACCCAGGCCCAAGGCGAACTCACCCCGCTCGAAGCGGCCCAGACCCCAAACCTCGACGCGCTCGTCGCCAGCGGTGTGGCGCAAGGCCGCATGATTCCGGTGGCTCCCGGCATCACGCCGGGCAGCGGCCCCGGCCATCTCGGGCTCTTCGGTTATGACCCGCTCGAATTTCAAGTGGGCCGCGGCGTCATTGAGGCGCTCGGCCTCGGCTTGGAATTAAAGCCCGGCGACATTTGCGCGCGCGCCAACTTCGCCACCCTCGACAAAAAAGGCATCGTTACCGACCGCCGCGCGGGCCGCCTCCCCACCGAGAAGTGCGAGGAGTTGTGCGCGCTGCTGTCGAAGAGCATCAAGAAAATCGGCGACACCCAGGTCATCATCAAGCCCGGCAAGGAACACCGTTTCGTCGTCCTCTTCCGCGGCAAGGGACTGGAAGGCCCGCTCACCGACGCGGATCCGAACCGCGAAGGGTTCGCGATCCCCGTGGTGAAGCCGCGCAATCCGAAAAACTTGAAACAGAAAAAAACCGCCAAGCTGGTGGCGGATTTTTACAAGGCGGCGCTGCCGATTCTCGCGAAGAAGAAACCCGCCAACGGTTTTCTCATGCGCGGCATCGCGCATCAGCCGCAGATCCCGCTGTTCGAGGACCGCTACAAATTGAAGCCCGCCTGCCTCGCGGTATATCCCATGTATAAAGGCTTGGCGCAGTTGGTCGGCATGAAAAAAATCGAGGGGCCGCAGTCCATCGCCGAGCAATTCGAGCGCTACCTCCTCGAATACGACCACTACGACTTCTTTTTCATCCACTTCAAATACACCGACAAATACGGCGAGGACGGCAATTTCGAGGCGAAGCAGCAGGCCATTGAAGAGTTCGACGCCGCGCTGCCTATCCTGCTTAAGAAGAAGCCAGACGTGCTGGCCATCACGGGAGATCACTCG
>JAYUBJ010000366.1:0-5386 GCA_043740915.1 Verrucomicrobiota bacterium | reverse complement strand
CCGCGAATGCGCCGCGCAAGCTCACCGGTGGCCTTCGGCGTCGCACCGAAGAGCGAACTGGCGTAGCAGTTGATTTTCTTCGTGAAACCGCCGCCGAGCAATTTCCAGATCGGCAGGCCCAACGCTTTGCCTTTGATGTCCCAGAGCGCGAGATCAATCCCGCTCATGGCATGCAACCCAATGCCGCGGCGCCCGGAATAAATCGTCCGCTGATACATCTTGTGCCAGAGATATTCCGTCTCGAACGGGTCTTCGCCGATCAGCAGATGCTTCAAGCCAGTGCTGATGGTATGGGAGAACGGCCCCTCGATGACCGCCTTGGCCGCCAGTGGCGCGGAATCAACTTCGCCGATGCCGGTGATCCCTGCGTCGGTGGAGACTTTGACGATGAGCGCGTCCTGTCCGCTGTCGCATTGGGCGCGGACTTGTTTCTGCGAAACGTAAATGGCCTCGATATTGGTGATTTTCATGGGGCAATCCGACAATGCCACTCTGCGAGCAGAGCAAAAGCGGCGTGACGAAACGAGACGTTAGGCGGGGGAGCTTTGGTGGCAAGAAAAATAACCGGTGCCGGAAGCAAAATGCAGCACGGCTGTGTCGCCGAGACCAGCCGCAGCAGCTTCGCCACCGGCGGCGCGGAAATAACCCAACGCGGCTCGACCTGCGGACGTGCTGCGGCTGATCCCGCACCGCGCGGGACACAGCCGCGCTCCGCTACCGAAATCCATCCGTTTGGTGGACGGCATGCCCAGCGGAAGGCAAGGATTCAAATTGGCGATTCAGTTCAATCTGGCGACCACTGCTTGGCGCGCGCACGGGCGGCGTTGATGCCCTTCAACGCACCCGCGTTATCGACGGACGACTCCTCCGCCAGATCCTCCAGCGACGTCAGCGCGGCGATGTCTTTCCGGTATTGCTCACATCGCCTTTTGTAGCTCCGGCGGTCCTTCGTGCAAACCAAGGTTTGCGGCGAACCCTTGCGGTCGGTGACGTGCGTCATGTCCAGGCTGTGCTTTTCGATCTGCTGGTGCAAGTGCTGGCGGCGATCCTGCCGCACGCGGAAACGATGGGTCTGCTCCACCGGATCAAGCGTGAACGCCCGCAACTCGCGACAATCAGCGCACGCGCACGAGAGCTTCACGTCCTGCCGCCAGTCCTTGGGTGACTCCGGTGGATGCCCGCTGCGGCGCAACAGAAACTCCGCACTGTGCGCCCACAGCCCGTACACGGCAGCGTCCCACTGATGAATCTTCGCCAGGGCGGGCACAAGGATGGCCACCGGATCGAACACTTCCGGACGCGCGGCAAACTGTTCCACGGCCGCGACGCGCAACACTGGCGCATCAAGTTCGCCCAGCACGTCCAGCAAATCTGTAACGAGCGCGGCATCCACCGCGCGGGCTCTTTCGGCCACCCGCCAGTCCAGCCACTCGTTCTCGGCCTGCTTTTCCCCCACTTCACCCAGTTTGCCAACGGCGGTTCCGGCGATTTGGCGCAAGGCAGTCAGCCATTCCAGTTTTATGGACGTTCCGCGACCAGACGCCAACGCACGAAGCAACACAATGCAATATCCGTGCAGCAGCCGCATGTGCCGTTGCATTAGCCCGGAAAACAGCGCCGCCGTTTTTTCCGCGCCGAGCAGCCGGGCGCTGGCGACGAGCGCGGCGTTCTCACTACCATCGTAATCGCGCGTCACCACTTCGGCGACAAACTTTGCCAGCAACGCAGCGTCGCCGAGCTCAGTGAGCAGCCTCAACATGCCGTCGCGTTTGTCGGGTCTGGTGGGTTGCCGATACCCGGCATGCTCCGGCGCGTTCGTCCACGCATCTACCAGCAACCGGGCCAGCGCCACGGCTTCTTTGCGCGCGGCAGGCGGCGGCTCTTTGAGGCCGCACGCCTCGATACGCTCCTTCAAGTAAGGCAGCACCGCTGCCACTCCCGCTTGCAGTAACACTTCCGCATAACGCTCGCGCCGCCAGATCACCAGCGCCGCGCGATGATACGATCGCTCGAAGCTTGCGCCTTCGTTGCCACTGGCCTCCATGAGTCGTTGCTGGTCGGGCTTCTCCTTGTCGAGCGCCCCGGCGGGAAGCAGTTCACCCGGCTCCAGCGGGATCTCCCCGAACTCGACCGGCTGATCCCGCAAATCGCGCCATTGGCTGATGTAATGCCGCCCATCGGACACTTCAATCACCTCGAAGTCATCACTGCCCGCGTCCTCAACTTCTTCGTCGTCATCGTGATAACGGCTCCAGCGGCGTGAACGATACTGGTGATATTTCGGTTCCGCCGCGCCCGATTCCTCAATGTGAACGATGCCGAGATGCGCGGCGCAATCCGCCCGCTCCGCCGCCCGCGCCAGCACCTTCGCCCGCGCCGCATCGTCGGACTTCAACCCGGCGAAGGACAAGCCGTCCGGGCTGTATTGATGTTCGAGCAGCCACGTGATTTTGGCGGGCGCGTCCGGTTCCAAGAAGGTTTTCTCCAGCAAGGCCGCCGCCGTCGTGATTTCTTTTTCGTAGTCCGGCGCAAGCAGCGTTCCGGTTTTTCCTTTGGCGCGGCGTGGGTGAATGAGATTGAAGACCAGGCAAACGCGACTGCCAGCGGTGATGGGCCGGACCTCGTGCTCGCAGTCCGCATAGAAGGCGACGAAACTGACTTCTGATACTTCTGCCACGCTCAGGTTCACGGTCGCCTCGCGCCCCGCGTGACGAATTACCAACTCACCGCCACGATGGGCCGAGGGCAGCACGATTACGAGCGTGCCGAACATGCCCTCCGTTTTCTCCGTGTCACGATGCGCCAAAAAAAAGCCGCCCGGTTCATACACGAGCAGCTTGTAAAGTTCGGCGGACACGGGGATGCCCTCGCAGCCGAGTCCGGCGATGACCTGGTGGAGGATGCTGTCGAAATTCGCCGCCCACGACTTGCCACCGAGCCGCACCTGGTCCGGCGGCAACTGCCACACCTTGCGCACTGATTCGTCGAGAATCGTCTCCTCGCCACGTCCATAAGGCGCGCGCGTTGCCAGTTGCGTGAGCGCGGCGATTTGCGCGGGCGGCACCGGAAAAGACAACACACCCAAGCCTTCAATCTCCACCTTCGGCATGGGAATCTCCACTGCGCCGCTGACCTGGAAATCCCCCGCCCGCTTGACGCCGGAGAGCAATTCCTCGAGCGGTTTCAGATCCTGGTTGTATTCAACGCGGATGGAATCTTCGGCCATGCCCGGAAGTTTATCTGCTCCGGCGCGGTGCGGCAAGCCCGGTGAGTGGCATTTCAAGGAAAACGTCGCTCAATCTGAACCGTCGCCCTGGCCCAAAGTCGTTCTGAGTGCGGCGACGTAATTTCGGGAAGTGGGGCCTTGCTCAAACGTCCGGCAGGCTCGCTCCAAACGTGCCATGATCGCCTCGAACTCCGCCTGGCTCAATGGCCGGGTACCCAGGATGAGCGCCGCCGCCTGCCACATATAATCGTGGACGAATCCCAGACTTCGGCCGTCCGGGCGCCGCCGCAAGGTCGAGTAAATCTCCCTCAGCTCCGCATTGCGCCGGTCGCCGAAACACTTGCTGATCTCCAGCGCGTACAGATCCAGCAGGATAAAGGCGTCGTTGTAAGCCTCCGGATAATTGCGGACGTTGCCTTCCAGCTTAGACCCTGAGCGAGCCACGGAACGCCCGGGCGGCATAGCAAGACTGCGCGCCGTTGTGACCCACGAAGACGCGGTCGTAGCGGCGATCACAATAGAGCGCGCCGCCGAGTTTTCTAATTTCAGAAGGTGTTTTGACCCAGCTCGACGTCTTCGTATCGACATTCCCAAGTTTTTGCAGTTCTTGATATTCTTCTTCCGTTAAAAGTTCAATGCCCATGGCGACTGCCATATCAATGGCAGTATTCTTCGGTTTAAATTCTTTCCTCGAATCAAGCCCTTCCCGGTCGTAACAAACACTGGTGCGGCCTTTGGGACTTTCCGCAGAACAATCAAAAAAGATGTATTCGCCCGTTTTTTTATCCTGACCAACCACATCCGGTTCACCGCCAGTACTTTCCATTTCATGGAGCGACCACAGCTTTTCCGGATTGGCTTCCAGCCTGCATAGGCGGGACTGCACCTTGGCCCAATCCAGACCTTTATGGCGGTTCGTGTTTTTCTCAAAACGGTCTTTTAATGCTCTGAGAAGTTCTTCACGTTGCTTTGGGGACAACTCCCTTTTGTTGCTCTTGATGTTGTTCATATGTTGGAGGGCCGCCAGCGCAGGTCTTCCGGCTTGATGAGGTGGCACCTCACACCTTCGCGTAAACCTCCACGCCCTTTTCCACAAACTCCTTCGAGTTGGCTTCCATGCCCTTCTTGAGCGCCTCTTCCTCGGCAAGGCCATGCCGCTGCGCGGAGTTGCAAGCTTCAGGTTTCCAGTTTCAAGCGGGTTTTGCCACTGGCTTGCCATTCTTCACAGCAATCAACGGCAGACCAAGGCGAAGATTTTCCGTGCGAACCCGGCGCGCAGCGCGGCGCAACGCGCGGCGGGCTGGCGCGATGAAGTCGTCCTGGGGTTTAGTTTTACGTCCAGCGCTCATGGCAAAAGCCTACGCTGCAATTCCGCTGGGGCGCAAGTGCGGGAAACTCGCGGGGCTTATCTTCCAATCCCTTTCCTCGGCGATGCCTTGTTCGGGTTTCGGTGGTTTTCATTTGGCGTGGCGCAGTTTCTCCAATTCCGCTTTTAACGGCAACCAATATTGCCGGTCCTGCTCGCGTTCGGCAGATTCCTCGGTCAGCAACGCCTGCTCCAGCTTCTTCGTTTCGCGAGGCACGGCATGAGCCAGCAGCGGCCGCGCCGAGACCAGACGCCGGCATACCGGGGCGTAACGTGTGGCCAGTTCCAAAAGGATTTCCGGCGTACGGAGTTCTTGCAGCCAGAATCGGATCTGGACGGGGTTGGGTTTGGTGCGGTTCTGAAAATAATGAGCCTCAACGAGCCGCCGGATCATCGGCCAGTCTTTGTCGCGCTGGGTTTTCTTGGCCTGCACGAGGTCAGGCAGCGAGAGCAGGTCGCATTTTGTTCCATCCGGCAATTCGATGGTCGTGCGCCGCCGCCAGAGTTTATCGAATGCATCCACGCCGCGCATTTTGGACATCACGTCCACTCGCATGCGCAACGCTTCGGGATGCTGGCAGCGAAAATGGATGGCGTGACCGCGCCGGAGAAATTTTACGGCGAACGGTGGGACGGCGATGGGGGCGGCTTGGAGTTCGGCCAGCGCCTTGCGCAACCGCGCGAGGTTGACCGCGTCGGCGACGATGGCGAGGTCGGTGTCGCGGCTAAACTCGGCCGCGCCGTAGAACACGCACGCCTGTCCGCCCATGAGCAGGGCGCGGACGCGGTGCGCG
>JAYUBJ010000365.1:0-5390 GCA_043740915.1 Verrucomicrobiota bacterium | reverse complement strand
TCCGTGAAATCCGTGGTTTCAACTCCGGTTTCAACTCCGGAGGACGGGATTACTACGGATCGAGTTCGGGGATGGGCAGGGCCGGCGGGTATTGCTGCTTTTTGATTTTGTCCTGATTCACCAGTTCATCCACTTTTTTCAAGATCACGGACTGTTCCACCGTCAGCGGCTTTTCCGGCACAGCCGGCCCCAATTGCGGTTGCGGCGACGGCAAACGCGTTGGACGCGGGGGGATGGGCTGCAGCGAGTTGGCGGGCACGGCTGGCGCCCCACCACCGCCACCACCGGGATTGAACTGTCCACCGCCGGAACCACCCGGACGACGACCATCACCGCCAGCAGGCTGAACTGCACCGAGGACGCCAGGCTGGGCTCCAGGGAAGGGTTGCCCGCCTGGAATCGGCACCATCGCGACGGCGGCATTCTTGATGCCGTTATTCACGAAGTCGAGGGTGCTGGTCTTATCATTCATGACGATCTTCACACTGCCATTTTTTTCATCGATCTCCAAAACTTTGAGCAAGGAATCTTCGGAAAATTCGCCTTCGTTTACAGTCAGGTAGATTGGGTTGGCCTTGCCGGCGGGCGTCACCACGAACATCGCCTTCTTGGGGCTGGTGATGGCAATAACGGCGGTGAGTTTGACGTTCGGCGGCGGGCCGACTTCGTTCGTTTCTACTATCACTGACGGTGGCGGCTTCAAACCGAACGCGTTGCGCGTCAAAATTACACTGTACGGCGGATCCTTTATTGGCTGTTCCTTTATTTCCGGGACGGCACCATGAGCAACCCCTGCCAGCAAGGCGAGGCTGGCAGTCCTGACAAACGGTTTGGCGATGTGGCTCATGAGAACACTATAGTCGAACTTTTGATATAACACCACCGCAAAATCAGAGTTGCCGGGCGATTGCAAAAAACTGCGGCTGAGCGAAAGTGACCGTATCTTAGTACGAAGCTTGCACGCCTTTGACCGAGCGCTTCTTCATCCACGGCATCAGGCCCCGCAGACGCGCGCCGACTTTTTCGATGCCATGTTGTTCGCCCTTTTTCATCAGGGCGCTGTACCTCTTGTAGCCGCCTTTGTATTCGGCCACCCAGCCTTTGGCGAACTTGCCGCTCTGGATGTCCTTCAGCGCCGCCTGCATCCGCTTCTTCACGCTGGCGTCGATGATCTTTGGCCCGACACTCACGTCGCCCCACTTGGCGGTTTCGGAAATCGAAAAGCGCATGCCCGCGATGCCGGACTCGTTCATCAAATCCACAATCAATTTCAACTCATGCAGACACTCGAAATAAGCCATCTCCGGTTGGTAACCCGCCTCGACGAGCACTTCGTAACCGGCCTGCACCAGCGCCGTCGCGCCGCCGCACAGCACCGTCTGTTCGCCGAACAAATCCGTTTCCGTCTCCTCTTTGAACGTCGTTTCAATGACGCCGGCGCGCGTGCCGCCGATGCCTTTGGCCCAGGCGAGGGCGACTTTCTTCGCCTGCTTGCTCGGGTTTTGGTACACCGCGATGAGCGCGGGGACGCCTTTGCCCTCGAGGAACTGGCGGCGCACGATGTGGCCGGGGCCCTTCGGCGCGACGAGAATCACGTCCACATGCTTCGGCGGGAGGATCGTTTTGAAATGGATCGCGAAGCCGTGCGAGAAGAGCAGCGTCTTGCCCTTCGTCAAATTCGGCTCGATATCTTTCTCGTACGCTGCTGGTTGCTTGGTGTCGGGCAACGCGACGAAAATGATGTCCGCGCGACGCACGGCCTCGGCGGTGGGGAAAACTTCAAAGCCCTTTTCCTGGGCGACGGGGATCGATTTGCTGCCCTCGTAAAGTCCGATGATGACCTTGCAGCCGCTCTCCTTGAGGTTAAGCGCGTGGGCGTGGCCTTGCGAGCCGAAGCCGAGCACGGCGAGGGTTTTGTTTTTAAGCACGCCCAAGTCGGCGTCTTTGTCGGAATAAACTTTGGCAGGCATGGAGTGGATGGGGGTTGGGTTGGGTGTCGGGGTCGGTTAATTTTGAACTTTAAACCTTAAACTTGAAACTTCCTATTTGCGGGGCAGCGCGACTTTGCCCGTGCGGGTCAAATCGAGCACGCCGAAGGTCTTCATCAGGTCGAGAAACTTTTCGATTTTGCTTTCGTTGCCGGTGAGTTCAATGGTCAGGCTCTTGGGCTGCACATCCACGATCTTGGCGCGAAAAATGTCGGTGATCTGCATCACTTCGGAGCGGGTCTTGGAATCCACGGACACTTTTACAAGCACCAGTTCGCGGTCCACGTATTCACCATCGCGGAAATCATGCACCTTGAGCACTTCGACCAGCTTGTTGAGCTGCTTGACGATCTGCTCGAGCGTGGCGTCGTCGCCGCGCGTGACGATGGTCATGCGCGAGGTGTTCGCGTCCTGGGTCGGGGCGACGTTGAGGGTGTCGATATTGTAGCCACGCCCGCTGAACAGGCCGGCCACGCGCGTGAGCACGCCGAACTTGTTTTCCACCAGGACTGAGATTGTGTGTCGCATAAATCATTCGCGCCATCAGGTGCGAAAGGGGCGAAAATTAACAACCCCCCGGGGGAGGGTCAATTGGCATTTTCAACCGCAAGAAGACTCTGGATCGGAACAAAATTGTTTACCCGCGAATGAACGCGAATGAACGCGAATGAAAACCGAAGACGAATAACGTGATTCCGATACGATTTTTTAACCGCAAAGCATAGAACGCAGAGGGAACGATTTTCTCTGTGCTCTTTGCGTTCTTTGCGGTTATTCACCATTTGGTTGCGGCTACCCGGCATTGTGTCGATTCGCGTCCATTCGCGGTTTCCCTCTTCCCCACTCCGGCTCAAAAGAACGGATTAAACTTCTTTTCCTGTTCCACCGTGGTCAACGGGCCGTGGCCGGGACAGATCAGCGTCGTGGCCGGGAGGGTCAGAATTTGATCGCGCACTTTTTGTTTCGCCAGGTCCCCAAATTGTTTCGCGCCACCCATCGAACCGGCAAAAATCGCGTCGCCCACGATCGCCACAAACGGCAGGTCCTCCGACCAGTTGCCGACGATGTAGGTCACGCCGTCCTCCGCGTGGCCGGGCGTGTCGCGGTTGGTGATGCGCAGGCTGCCGAGGTGCAGGCAGTCATTGCGCCGGTTCTTGTGCTGTGGCGGCGCGCTCTTGGCGTCGGTGTGCAGGTGGAGCTTGGGATATTTCGTGCGGATCGCCTCCAGGCACGCCACATGATCGCCGTGAGTATGGGTGATGAAGAGGTGTTTCAACTGAAGCTGGTTTTCATCGATCAACGCGCAAATCGGCTGCGCGTCCCAGCCGGTGTCGAACAACGCGGCCTCGCGCGTCACCTCGTCCCACACGAGATAGCAATGCACCGCCATGCCGCCCTCGCTGGTGGTGATTTGCCGCAACTCGTGCCAGAGGCCCGGGTCGGCGGCGGCCGGCAACCAGCCGCGCGCGATGCCTTCCAACTTGGCCGGGTGCAAGCCGAGCAAGGTGCCGAGCGCTTTGAAAGCAAGCGGCTGGGTGGTCTGGCCGGAGTCCTCCAACGCGCCCAGTTCCGCGGCGGAAACCCCGGCGGCCTGCGCGGCGGCTTCGGGGGAAACGTTCACCATCAACCGCGCCTTCCGAATAATATCACCCAAATGATCTTCCAACGTCATGCGGCGAAATTAACGGCGGGGGTGGGCAACGTCCAGCTAAACGACGCCCGACGCAATTTACTTTGGATCCGCCGGCAATCTGTCCAAGCCTGATTTCGCTTGTGGGTGATTCGGCGCAATCTCCAGTGCCTTTTCCCAGGCCGCTTTTGCTTTGGGGTACTCTTTCAGGGCAAACCAGGCCTCGCCCAAGCCGCACCAGGCATCCGCATCACCCGGTTCAAGCTCGATGGCCGCGACGAAATCCGCAATCGCCTCGGGAAATCTTTGTTCCCGGATCCGCTCCCGGCCCCGGTGCAAAAAACCGGATCGGACCATCTCATAATATTCCTTGAGCGCCGGATGATCCGGGGAATATTTCCGGGCCTCATCCAGGTTTTGCCGGGCCTGCTCAAATTCATTCAACCGGCAGTAGGCCAGGGTGAGATTGAGATAGCTGTTCACATATTTTGGATGAATGCCAATCGACTTGCTTAAATAGCTGATGGCCCGGTTCAAGTATTCCACCTGCCTCGCCCAGTTTCCAGACTCGGCGGCCAGGTCGATCCACCGCGCGCCGGCGTTGCCATTGGCCAGGGCACTGTTCGGCACGGTCCCAACATCCTTGGTAAAGAGCGTGATGTCATTTTCCCAGTCGGCGTTTCGCGCAATCGTCGGATAGCCGTACACCGCCACCATGGCCACGCACACCACCAGCAAAAGTTCCTTTTTGACCCGCGCCGACGCTTTCAATCGTCCCACGCCCTGCCAGAGATAGTAGGCGGCCGCCATGGCGAACCCCATCGAAGAATGATAGATCAGGCGCTCACCCATCGTGGCGCCGATATCAAAGACGAGGTTGGCGACCAGACTCAGCGGCAACAAATAGAAGGCCACGGCAAAGGCCAGCGGATGGCGTTCCTTGATCCATTTCCAAGCCAGATAGAACAGGCCACCATGCACGAACAACGACGCCCAGACGCTCCAGTGCGAAAAGTTTTTATAGGGGATTTGGTTGTAGGAATAATCCGCCGAGAGCGGATGCGGCAACAACAATAGTTTGAGGTAATTCAGCAGGGTGGAAATCTTGGTGGCAATCGCTTCCGAGCCTTGCGCGAACAAATAAGGGTTGTTCAGCACTTCGTCGGGCGTTCCATGGGCTTTCACCACGACGAAGGAAAAACGAACGGCCAGATACACGATCACCACGGCGACAAAGGGGAATACTTTTCCCACGCAGGCGGATAATGAGATCTCACGCGGGGAGAATAAATAGATCATCAGCGGGATCAGCACCACGAGCGTGACCGCGTATTCCTTCGACAAGAGGGCGAGCACAAAACAACCCAGCGCCGGCCACAACCTGGATCGCGCGCGCGGGTTTTGACTGTGTTGGAAGGCTAGCACCAACGTCAGAATCATGAACAACAGCGACATTATTTCATCGCGGCTTTTTACATTGGCGACTACTTCCGTATGGATGGGATGAATGGCAAAAAACAAGGTGGCCAGAAAGGCGACCTCGAGCTGGGTGGGAAAGACAACCGTGCGCAGAAAATATAAAAGGGCCACCAGCGAACCCAGGAACAGGGCCACGTTTACAAAGTGTCGCAACGGCCAGTTCTCCCCAAACAATTGATGCTCGAGGGCAAACGTGACCATGGATAATGGCCGGTAACGTCCGCCGGATAATTGATCCTCCAAATTCAGTTGCTTGTAGAAACTGTCATACGCGTCGGTGCTCAGGATTTTGC
>JAYUBJ010000364.1:0-1568 GCA_043740915.1 Verrucomicrobiota bacterium | reverse complement strand
CATTTTATCACCCTGCTGGCAAGGAATGGTGAAAAGCTTGTTGTTGGCGATCCGCTGAATGGACGTGAGGAGTTGACGCAGGCGGAATTGGAAGAACGGTATGTCTTCACGGGATTTTATTTGATCCCCGCACGCGCCGATGACCTTAAATAAATCTGATCATGAAAGACGAAACTTCCCAACGGTTGGAACGCATCGAGGCGAATCTCGCCCACCTCGAACATCACGTCGAGCAGTTGAACGAGGTGATTATCGGACAGGGGAAGGACTTGGACGGTTTGAAGAAGCAGGTGCAGCGGCAGGCGACGACGATGGACGCATTGGAGATGGATCGCATCAAGGCCACCAACGCCAAGCCGCCGCATCACTAACCAGGGGCGGGCGCAGGGTGGAGGTTGACGTTCAGAGGCACCAGGCGAGGGTCAGCCATGCCACCACCACGAGGCGGAACAGCGCGCGGTCAAGGATGATCTGTTGCATGGTCTTCTGCGGATTCAGTTGGTGGCGAGAAAAGCTTTCATATTTATTCTTAATTTCTGAAGCCAGCTTGCCAGCCGTCCGCACTTTCCACAATCGCGGCTGTCCGGATTAACCACCCGGGGTGCCTCCGAACCCTGCCCCCGTAGCGCGGACTTCCAGTCGGCTGTATCGCTGGTTTCCAACCAGCCGGGAGAGGTGAAGGCATCGGTGACGCGGGACCATCCAACGCCACGCAGGCTGGAAGCCCGGCGATACAGCAGGTTGGAAAACCTGCGCTACGGTGGCAGGGCGATGCGCCTCGCGTCCCGGGGCGGCCTTGCTTTCCCTTGTCTGGCGAATCACTGGTGCGCTAGAGTCGCGGGCATGGCCCGTTTAATTCTTTCAGCGCTGCTCGTTTCCCTGAGCTGGCAGGCAATCGGTTCAACTCTTCCCGCGCCTGACCTCGTTGTGGCCGCCGATGGCAGCGGCGATTTCAAAACCATCCAGGCCGCCGTCGAGTCCATTTCCAAAACGAACCGCGAACGCATCGTGGTTTTCATCAAGGATGCAATTTACAAAGAAAAAATCCGCGTGGACGCCTCGTTCGTCACGTTGCGCGGGGAGAGCCGCAAAGGAACGCGCATCGAGTTTCCGCAACTCAACGATGACTTCACCGCCAAGCCGGATGATCTTGGCCGCGCTGTCATCAATCTCAATCGCGCCGACGATTTCGTGCTGGAAAATCTTACGGCGGAAAACACGGCGGGCGTCATCGGCCCGCACTCGTTCACGATTTACGGCACCGGCGACCGCACGGTGATCGTGGATTGCGACGTGTTGAGCCACGGCGCGGACACGGTGTCGCTGTGGCTGGGCGAGCGCGGACGGTATTATCACGCGCGCTGCAATTTCAGCGGCTCGGTGGATTTCATCTGCCCGCGCGGCTGGTGTTATGTGACCGACTGCAATTTTTACGAATGGAAAAACACCGCCACGACCTGGCACGACGGTTCAAGGAACAAGGACATGAAGTTTGTTTTGCGTAACTGCAAATTCGACGGCACGAACGGCTGGGTGCTCGCGCGGCATCACGCCGACGCCCAGTTCTA
>JAYUBJ010000363.1:0-5400 GCA_043740915.1 Verrucomicrobiota bacterium | reverse complement strand
ACGGCCCCGCGCCGAACATGTACCAGGTCGAGCACGACGAAATGTACGCCTCGATCCGTGCCGGCAAACCAATCAACAACGGCGACCGCATGTGTACGAGCACGTTGATGGGCATCATGGGCCGCACCGCCGCCTACACCGGCCAGGAAATCACCTGGGAACAAATCACCGGTTCGCAGGATCGCCTGGTGCCCGAAACATTGGACTGGAACCAGAAGCTTGCGGTGGCGCCGATGGCCATGCCCGGTCGGACAAAGTTTATTTGAGAAGTGCCGCTGACCGCCGGGTGCGCCCTCCACATCCCATGAATCGAATCGAATCGTCTTCCACCTCACGGCGGCAGTTTATCAAAGCCTCCGGCGCCGTCGTCGCGGGCGGCACGCTCGCCTCGCTTTCGTTTCCATCCGTCACCCGGGGCGCGCCGAACAGCGACAAGCTCAAGATTGGCTGGATCGGCTGCGGCGGGCGAGGTGCCGGGGCGATCAACCAGGCGTTGGCCGCCGACAGCAACGTGGTGCTGCATGCGATGGGTGAAGTGTTCCGCGACAAGATTGACAAGGGGCTGGAAGCGCTCAAGACGCAGGTGGCCGCGGAGAAAATCGACGTGCCGGAGGAGCGCAAATTCGTCGGACTGGACGCCTATCAGAAGGTGATCGACAGCGGCGTGGATGTGGTGGTGCTGACGACGTCGCCCGGGTTTCGGCCGTTGCACATTCGGGCGGCGGTGGACGCGGGCAAGCATATTTTCTGTGAGAAACCGATGGCGGTGGACGCGCCCGGTCTCCGCTCGGTCATGGAGAGCGTGAAAAAGGCGAAGGAAAAAAACCTGTCCGTGGTGGACGGTTTCGTTTGGCGCTGGACGTATGCCAATCGCGACGCCTATCAAAAAATTCACGAGGGTGCCCTCGGCGACATCACTGCATTATACTCCTCGTACTACACCGGGTCGGTGGATCGTTATCCGTTGTGGAACCGGAACAACACCAAGACCGACCTCGAATGGCAGTTGCGCCGCTGGTATTATTTCACCTGGCTTTCCGGCGACCACATCGTCGAGCAGGCGATCCACAGCATCGACAAAATGCTGTGGACCATGAAGGACGTGCCGCCCATGAAGGCCATTGCCACGGGTGGACGCCAGCTCAAGAACGATCCGGAGTACGGCCACATCTTCGACCATTTCGCGGTGGAGTATCACTGGGAGAACGGCGTGAAAGGCTATCATTTCTCGCGCCAGTTTGACAAATGCTTCAACGCCAACACCGACACCGTGTACGGGACCAAGGGTGTTTACGAAGGCGAGAGCGGCGGCAAGCGGCACGTCATTCGCGGTGAGAACAGTTGGCGCTGGAAGGGCACGGTCAACAACGGCTACCAAACCGAGCACGACGAGATGTACGCCGCGATCCGTTCCGGCAAGCCGCTCAACACCGGCGATCGTTTCGTCAAGACCACGCTCATGGCGATCATGGGCCGCATGTCCGCATACACGGGCAAGGAAGTCACCTGGGATATGGCGCTCAACTCCAAGGAAGACCTCTTTCCGAAAAACCTCACCTGGGACTCAAAAATTCCCGTGCCACCCGTGGCCCGGCCCGGCATCAACGAATTCATCTAACCGCAATCAAGTCGCTACCCTATGAACACCAATCTCCACCGTCGGGAATTTCTTAAGTTAGGTGGCGGCATCTTGGCGGCCGCCGCCCTCGCGCCCGCTGATTTGCTGGCCGCGAAAACTCGCAAGATCAAAAGAGCCATCATGTTCGCCACGGTGGGTGTGAAAGGAACGGTGCTGGAAAAATTCCAGGCCATCAAGGAAGCCGGCTTCGTTGGCGTGGAGCCGATGGGTGCGATGGATCAGAAGGAAGTGCTCGAGGCCTTTGCCGCCACCGGACTGAAGGCGGCGAGCGTGTGCTGCCATGCGCATTGGGCCAAGCCGTTGTCCGATCCGAATCCGGACGCGCGCCAGATTGGGTATGACGGACTCATTCAAACATTGAAGGACGCCAAGGCCTACGGCGCGACTTCCATACTGCTCGTTCCCGGCGTGGTGAACGACAAGGTGAGTTACGACGAGTGCTTCCAGCGGTCCGTGGCCGAAATCAAAAAGGCCGCCCAGATTGCCGGTGACCTGGGGGTGAAGATTGCCATTGAAAACGTCTGGAACAATTTCATCACCAAGCCGCAACAGGCAGTTGATTTTCTGGACGCCATCAACAGCCCAAACGTCGGCTGGCATTTTGACATCGGGAACGTCGGCCGTTACAGCCCGGCGGAAACTTGGATTCCGGTGATTGGTAAACGCATCCTCAAACTGCACATCAAGGAATTTGACACCAACCAGATGACGCCCGACAACCCCGGCAAGGGTTTCAGCGTGAAATTCCTCGAAGGCACCAATGACTGGCCGGCCATCATGAAGGCGCTGGACAAGATCGGCTATGATGGTTGGGGCATCGCCGAACAGGGTGGCGGCGGTTCGCCGGAGGGACTGAGGGATTTGGCCGACCGCATGACCAAGATTTTTGCGAGTTAGGCTTGGTTGATTAATTGTTGGCGAGGAGTGCGACCGTGCAACGGAGAAATAGACATCGCGCTCACTGCCGCACGCCAAAGCGGCGCAGTAGCGCACGCAGTCCAAAACCTGGCGGGTGTTCGCGGCGCCCTGAACCGCGCGTTAGCGTCTTGGACTGCGGTCGCTGCTGCGCCGCTTTTCCCCGCCCGCCTTACGCCCGCAATGGAACTACAGATATGCACTGGCAACAAATCGCTCTTGTGATCCTCAACCTACAGCTTGAAGCTTGTCCGCCAACCGAATTTTCAAACTGATTTTAATTCACTGTTGAATCTTCCCTTGCCGCTGTTCAAAATCCGCCGATGAATTCGTCTCCCTCCGGGCAAAAGAAAGTGACCACCGTCGAGTGGCTGGTCATCATCATCGCGAGCATCGGGTTTCTGTTCGACACCTACGAACTGCTGATGACGCCGTTGGTGGCGGCTCCGGCGATTGCGGAATTGCTCAAGATTCCTTTGAATAATCCCATCGTCACCGATTGGGTGGGCCGTTTGCTTTGGATCGCTGCGTTGTGTGGTGGCGTGTTTGGGCTAATGGGCGGCTGGTTGGTGGACCGGTTCGGTCGCAAGCGGGTGATGGCCTTGAGCATTTTCGTGTATTCCTTCTCACCGCTGGCTGCGGCCTACTCGACTTCGCTCCCCATGTTCGTGTTCTTCCGCAGCACCACCTTCATTGGCGTGTGCGTGGAGTTTGTCGCCGCCATCACGTGGCTCGCGGAAGTATTCGAAGACCCAAAGCAGAAGGAGCGCTGGCTGGGCATCACCCAAGCCTTCGCGTCGCTGGGCGGCGTGCTGGTCACTGTCATGAGCATCTGGATCAGTAAAAACATGTCTAGTCTGCCGCATATGGGCTTGCCCGCCGGTCTGGGCTCGACGGATCCCGGCACCTGGCGTTATTTGCTGATGACCGGTTTGCTCCCGGCGATTCCCATCGCGATGTTGTTGCCATTCGTGCCCGAATCGAAGGTGTGGCAGGAACGGCGCGCGGCCGGCACTTTGAAACGGCCGAGTTTCACCGCGCTCTTTGCGCCCGAGTTGCGCCGCGTCACACTGGTCACGGCGGCGCTTTCCGCGTGCGCGTACGGCATCGCGTTCGGCGCCTTGCAGGTCACGGTCGCGCGCGTGACGCCCGGTTTGCCGGAATTGAAGCCGCAGGCCGCCGAACTCGCGCCGCTGCGCAAGCAGGCGGAAGTTCTGAACACGCAACTCAACGCCCTGGCCGCCGATGACCCGGCCCGCAATGAACTCGTCGGGAAAATAAAAGCGAACTTCGTCGAGCAAAAGCCGATCAATGATGTCGTGAAGAATATGAGCGACAAAGTGCAGTTCCGGCAGGAGATGGGCGGGTTGGTGGGGCGGATTCTGCTCGCCGGGTTGATCATCATTGGCATCCGCCGCTTGACGTTGCTCAAAATCTTCCAGTTGCCGGCGCTGATTGCTCTGCCGTTGACCTACTTTGTGTTTTTCAAGCAGGGCGGCGAAATGTTCCTGTGGAGCTATTTCATCTGCGGCCTGCTCACCGTCGCGCAGTTCAGCTATTTTGGTGAGTATCTGCCCAAGGTCTTTCCGCTCCACCTGCGTGGCACCGGGGGCAGCTTCGCCACGAACGTCGGCGGCCGCATGATCGGCACCAGCATGGCTTTTGTTACCACCAGTTTGGTGGCTCCGATGCTCAAGGGGGAGGGGCCGCTGCTGCCGATGCACGTCGCGCAGGCCGCGGGGATTGTAGCCACCAGCATTGCCGTCCTCAGCCTTTTGGTTGGCTTGTTGTTGCCCGAGCCAAGGACGGAATCGGTGGATCAGTGATTCTGGAAAGCGAAGTTGAACAACCAAGGCACCTAGCTGGATTGCCATGAATAATCCCAAGCCGCCAATACCACGGGCTAGGCAACACGGAATGAAGCGCGTGCCGTCCGTGCCTCTCGGCCGCGCCGAGTGGCTGGCCCGCCTTTTGCCCGGCGGAATGCCGCCGTTGTGGTGTCCCCTCCTCACGCACTACACGAGCGACGGCGCCCTCGACCACGCGCGACTGACCGCGCATCTCACCCACCTGGCACCGCATGTGAAGGGTTTCCTGATCCCCGGTTCCACCGGCGACGGCTGGGAAATGGACGAACGCGAAATTCGTGAACTGCTCACCATCGTCCTTGATGCGGCGGCGACCTTGAAATTGCACGTGCTCGTCGGGGTGCTGAAAACCGATGACACCGCGGTGCGCCAGAGCATGTTATCCACGGTGGACTGGCTGAAGGACCGCGCTCGCAATGACGATCTCGAAGTCGCTTTCCGCCAGGCGCACGTTTGCGGTTTCACTGTGTGTCCGCCCCGCGGGGAGAAATTATCCCAGTCCCAGATCCGTCTGGCCCTCGCCCGTATCCTGAGCATGGGTTTGCCGACCGCGCTCTATCAACTGCCGCAAATCACGCAAAACGAAATCAGCCCTGAGGTGCTCGCCGAACTGGCGCGCCTGTTCCCCAATTTCATCTGGTTCAAGGACACCAGCGGCGCGGATCGCGTGGCCTTGTCGGAACAGGACTTGCAGGGCGTGTTCCTGATGCGCGGCGCGGAGGGCGATTATGTCCGCTGGCTGAAAGGCGCGGGCGGGCCGTATGACGGGTTGCTATTGAGCACGGCCAATTGTTTTGCCCGCGAGCTTCACCAAATCATCCGGGACGTGGCGGCGAACCGTGTGCCGGCGGCCCAGGAAACCTCCGACCGCGTGAGCCGCGTCGTGCAGGAAGTGTTCGGATTGGTGGCCGGCGTGAAGGCGGGCAATGCGTTCGCGAATGCCAACAAGGCGATCGACCATTTTTTTGCGCACGGCCC
>JAYUBJ010000362.1:0-1575 GCA_043740915.1 Verrucomicrobiota bacterium | reverse complement strand
GTAACCCCATATTTTAGTGTAAATAGCACCTCTTTTAACGCTGTTTCTGTTAACGCTCATATTGCGTTCCTGAAAATTGAGCGTTATTATCCCGTCTGGGCGCACTGCCCGGGGTTGATCGTGGCGGTGCCGTCGAATCCCGCCGATGCGAAAGGGTTGATGAAAACCGCGTTGCGCGCCTCGGATCCGGTGATTTTTCTCGAACACAAATTGCTCTTCAGCAGCAAAGGTCCCGTGCCGGTGGGGGAACATTATGTCCCGTTTGGTCAGGCGGCGGTGGCGCGCGCGGGGAAAGATTTGACGATCGTCTCGTGTGGTGAATTGGTGCACCGCAGTGTTGCGGCCGCAACTCTTTTGGCGGGGGAAAATATTTCTTGCGAGGTCATCGACTTGCGAACCATCGTGCCGCTCGATTTGGAAACCATCCTGGCGAGCGTCGCCAAGACCGGCCATTTACTGGTGGTGGACGAGGCGTTCGCAATGTGCGGCCTGGGTGCCGAGATCAGCGCGGCCGTGATGGAACAAGGCTTCGACAATTTGAAATCGCCGGTGGGACGGCTCCATCCCGATCCGGTGGCGCAGCCGTTCAGTCCATCATTGGAAAACGAGATCGTGGTTACGATTCCGAAGATCATTGCGGCTGCACGTGCTGTGCTGAGTGGACAGCCGCTTTTGCCGCGCCGCGCGCAGGCGTTTGGCAGTTCACCCAGCAGAACGCAAACAAGCTACCAATCACCTTCGATGCCACTGCATTCGGTGGCGTCGGTGGTGCCGGCCGTGGCAGGTGGTTCGACCGGTGTGCCGATTTTAATGCCCAATCAGGATCTTACCGTGGTGGAGGGCACCGTGGTTCGCTGGCTGAAAAAAGTCGGCGACACGGTTACGCGCGGTGAGATCCTGGTGGAAGTAGAGACGGAGAAAGCCATTGTGCCTGTCGAGTCACCCGCCGACGGCCGGCTGGCGGTGATTCAAGCGAAGGAAAATGACGTAGTGCAAATGAAGGAGACGCTCGGCACGGTGCAGCCCGCGATCTGACATGAAATGGCTGGAAGCGAATTCACCAAGTGGGGCGAGACAACTGGCGAGCCGAAACAGACGGCAACTCCACGAGCGAGGCAAGGACGCTCGCCCTACCGGGTAAGACGTATGAAACCGCGGAGAAACGCGGATGAACGCAAATGGGAAACGAGTTGGACTGCCCTGCGCTTTAAGTGCCAGGGCATTATCTGTGTTCATCTGCGGTTTTTAGGTTCACTTGCCGAACTTTTCGATCAGCAATGCCAGGATGACTTGGGCGTAAATGCGGTGGCCGAAATCGCTCGGGTGATTCACGTTGTTGCCCGTCAGATCGGCGAATTTCTTGTGCTTCAACAACCCGGCCCACATCGAGGTCAAATCCGCCAGCGCCACGCCGTCACCGCCCAGGCCGGCCAGTGCGTCGCGATAGGCGGGATATAATTCGGGGGCGGCGTAGGACCATTCGCGGTTACCGAGCATGGAAGCGACGAGGATGAACTCGGCCTGCGGCTGTTGTTGTTTCGTGGCATCCATGAGTTGGCGGATGTTGCCGGCAAA
>JAYUBJ010000361.1:0-5417 GCA_043740915.1 Verrucomicrobiota bacterium | reverse complement strand
CGCGCTCCGAATAATCGGAGCGCCGAGGACTCCCAAACGCCGAGCAGTGCTCGGCGCTCCAAACTGTGGCAATACCGAATGTTTCGAGGTGCCTCCTCTCCCTTTCTCTCTCCTCCACTTGGAGTGGAGGAGAGGGTGCCCAAAGGGCGGGAGAGGCGGTGACCGTTGGCGAAATAGCCGGGTTTCATTGGGAATTGTTATTATTTAGCGGGCGCTCCGCTCTGGATGAAGGCGATCAAATCCGCCAAGGCTTGCGGGTTCAACACGTTCTCGAAGCCCTCGGGCATCAGCGAGAGGCCGGAGCTTCTTAACTCCTTCAAATCCGCGCGCAACACGGTGTCCTCCACCCCGCCGGCGTTGCGCAACGTCAGGCTGTTGGGTGACTCAGAAGTGATCACCCCGCTGACGTCGCGGTTGGCGGGGTGGCGTCGGCGCGGGCTTGCGTGAACAGCGCATCAAGCTTCTGAATGGTTTGCTCCAACTTCACGCCGACCTCCGTCTGGAATTGCAGCAACGGCGTGCCACGCCGGTCCAGCGCATCAAGGAAGCCGGCCAGCGCCGCGAATTGAACAGAACTGTGCTCAGATGAAAGGCGAGCGATTCGTTCTAAAGATTGGATCAAAGCCTTTTTGTCACTCAACCTCAGCGCGTGAACACGGACAGCGGGAGCGGTATCGTGGAGTGCTCCCGTCAGAGCACCCAAATTGAGCGCATCCAAACCATCCACTGTGCAGAGCGCTTGCAGCCTCGCCTTCGGGGTTCTTGCCAGAGCCAGTTCGGATTGTTGTTGCCAAACCAGTTTCCCCAGTTGTCGCGATGCCGGCCAAATTGAGTTTGCCCAGCGACCAATTCAAGCTCGCCCGTGTCCGGCTTGAATCGAATATCATGGCCGCGAATGTCGATCGTAGCAGCCGACAAATGCGCCGGGTCTTCGTTTTGGACGAAAAGCTGACCGTGATGGAACCACGCGCCATTGTTGCGCTGCGGCCCGGACCGGACGAAGGCCGGGATTTCGGTTGGAGCGCCGATCTCCGATCCGGCGTGTTGGGAAGCGGCGTTCGTCCGTGCCGGGTCGGAGACCGGCGCTCCGGGGCGTTTGCTCTCGCGCACTTTGTACGTCCAGCTCTTGGCCCAGCCGAGATTCATCTTGGGCGTCGCGATGTAGAGCCAGAGGCTGTCTTCCTTTTCGTTCGAGAGCAACAAATCCTCCTAGCCATCCCCATTCACGTCCACGAAGCGAACGCCGTTGTCCTCACCGTGCTCATTGACGATGGCAACACGCTTGGGCCACGCGCCGTCGAGCTTCTTCCATTCGTGTTCAGACTCAGACCATTTGAAGACCGCCTGCTGCAATTGGTTGGCAACGATCAATTCGCAAACACCGTCGTGATCCATGGCGCGGAAGCGGAATCCCAGATCGTCAGTAAAGATGTCTGGATCGAAAGTGACGTGATCCTTGAAAAATGTGTCTGAGCCCCGGTCATCCTTCCGCCATTCGCGATCCCTGAGCGTCCAAATATTGTGCCCATACATGTTGACATCATCCCTTTGCCAAATGCCGGGGACGTAAGCCGTCAGTGGCCGGCCCGTGCCAGTAATACCCCAGCGTGATTCGCTCTCGCCCTCCGGATGGTGCCTTCCGAGTGCCTCAGGAAAACGCGACTCAGCCCATTCTCTCTTGCTCGGATTCCGGACCCGTTTCACTTTCGCCTCCTTGGTGCCGATCACCACGTCCATAAACCCGTCGTTGTCTGCGTCGAGAACTCTAATCCCGTTATCGTCGCCTCCCTTATCCCGAAGCGGCTGCCCTTTGAGCAAATTCTCATTCAACCGCTCCTGCGCCTACTTGAACGTTAGAGACTTTACCGGACTTAAACCGCTGCCGAATCCAGTCGGTGTTAACGCCAGGAAGGGGCGAGAATTTATCTACGGGATCTTGATCGCACCGCCCGGTCATTGCGACTGGCTGGCGCGAAAAAATCGTCGGGTTAAATTCGTGGCACCATTATCGATGAAGTCGATTTGTTGAACAGCAGAATTGTTGGTTAGAATCGGGGTCCAGGTCTTCAAGTCGGTCGAGGATTCAATCAGCAGAAATGTTTGGGTGCTGACGCCAGTAACTCGATATTTAAAGGTGCCGTTGGGCAATGAGGCCGTGTTGGACAAATCAAAGAGCAACGGTTCGGCGACCGTTAACGCCACGCCTGCGCTGGTAGCCGTCCCCACAAAATTGCTCGCGACCACGGTGTAGCTCCCAGCCTGGCTGAATTGCAGATTGGTCAGCATCAGGGTTGCGTTGGTGGCTCCAAGAATGGACACCCCGTTAAAGCGCCACTGGTAGCTGGGGGTGGGAGTCGCCGTGGCCTGGGCCACCAACGAGGTCGTTCCGTATTGCCGTGCCGTCGCATTCGTGGGCGAGGGTGTGAAGACCGGTTGCGTGCCCAGCTGCCAATTGAGCTGGATATTCCCCTGGGCGCCGTGAACCCCATCAATCTGCACCAGATAGTCCGTCCCGCCCTGCGCGGCGAACCGCACCAAGCTGCGAATGCCGTCGGGAGCGCCGTTGTTGTCGCTGGCAATCAAACTAAGCGTCGCGAAGGTCGAGCCGGTATAGACGGCGAGGAGGGTATCGATGTCGCTGCCGAGGGTGTCAATCTCCATGATCCCATTCGCTGCCGCCGTAAGCTTGAACCAGCGGGACGACCCGCCAATGACATTGGCAATCAGAGGTTCACCCGACTCGGTGGTCGCGCCAAAGTTGTTGAGGTTTTGCGTGCCCAACACCCCGAACGAAACTGTAGGAAAATCAGCTTTGGGTTTGTGGGCAAGGTTCGGGACGGGCCCCGACGGAGCAAAAAGATCCTTAAATTTATCCTGCGACAACACCTTGGCATCCGACCCCAGTTCCAGGTATGCGGGCAGACTTTCCACCCGTTGGCCGACCGAATTTGTGATGCTTACTTTATAGGCGCCCACGGCCGATACCTGGATATTGCTCAGCGTCAGCGTTGCATTGGTGGCACCCGGTATCGGCGCGTTACAATTAAAATGCCACTGGTAGCTCACCGGTGTCTGGCTGGCCACGGTGACCGCGAACGAGGCGTTCGCCCCTTTAACCACGGTCTGGCTCAACGGCTGGCTGATGATCCGCGGCAAATCGGATACCGTGGTATCCAAGTTCCAACTCAAGACAATGTTGCCCGATGCCCCGCCAAAACCATCAATGGCAATGGCGTATTCCACGCCATTCGTGGCATTGAATGACACCTGGCTGGTCAGAAATCCGCCGCCAGTTGCTCCAGCTCCGCCGCAGCAACCCGCGCCGGAAAAGTTGGCGAGACTGCCCCGGTCATCATCCGCCCCCACCAGCGCGAGCCCGGCGAAATCAGTTCCCACATAGACCGCCAGCAAGGTATCAAAATCACTGCCGCGCGTGCTGAAGGTCGCAATCCCATTGGCCGGCGCCCGCCAGGAATACCAGACAGATTTCCCACCGATCTTGCCGGCGTGATTCGGCTCACCCGATTCCTTGGTCGCGGAATTATTATTGCCACTGCCGACGCCCGAGGCGGCCGTGGTGGTCACACGACTGCCAAAATTGTCGGCGAAGGGCAGGGCCGGGCTGGTCACGATCACCGTGGCCGGTTGGCTGACAATTGCCTCGGCGACATTGGCCACCACGACGCTATAACTGCCGCCGTTGGCTGGCTGCGCGTTGGTGATAATGAAGTCGGCATAAATCGCGCCCGGAATATTTACACCGTTAAGCCGCCACTGGTACGCTGGAGTCGGGCTGCCAGTCGCCCCTACACTCAAGGTAATGGTTGCCCCCGGCGACACGGTCCGGCTAGCGGGCTGGCTCGAAAGCACAATGGGTTCCAATATGATGAGCGAAGCATCCATGCTGTTGATCCGCCCCAGCGCATTCGTGATAACGACACTGTAACTGCCGGCGGCACTCGCTGGCACGGTGGTCAGCGTCACGCTGGCCCCGGTGGCCCCGGCGATAGGCACGCCGTCCGATCGCCACTGGTAGGAGAGCGGCGTCTGGCCATTGGCCGTAACGCTAAACGTCACGTTTTGCCCGGCTGGCACCGTCTGACTTTGTGGTTGGCTGGTGATGGTCGGTGACCCGAGCGGTGGGAACGCTGCGAAGTAAGGTTGGAATTGCCCCCCGATGCTGGTGAATACCCCGCCCGCGTAAATTGTATCTCCCACAGCGATCATGGCCAACACGTCGCGGTCGAGCGCGGGATTCCAACTGGTCGCGGATCCCGTGCCGGAGAGAGTCAAGGCCGCCAGATTGTTGCGCGGCTGACCGCCGACGAGGTTGAACGCGCCGCCGACATAAGCGGCGTTGCCGCCAACCGCCAGGGCGTTAATCGAGGCGCTTAACTGAACGGTGCCCGAAAAATTCGTGTTGACCGCACTGGGATCCCAAGCGGATGGCAGACCGGTGTTCACGTCCACTTCCGCAAGATTATTTCTTGGCTGCCCACCCATGGTGGTGAAGAAACCGCCTACCCGCAGGGTGCTCCCGGTGAGTGCCAGGGCGGTCACTTCATCATTAGCGGAAGGATCCCAAGCGGTCGCGAGGCCGGTAGTTGGATTAAGCGCAGCCAGACGCCTTCGGGTCTGCCCGCCGATTTGGGTGAAGCGTCCCCCGGCGTACACCATGCCACCGTTCAACGAAAGCACATCGAGCAGGTCATTGGCGCCGGGGTTCCAGGAGGTCGGCAGGCCGGTATCGGCGGCCACGGCGGCCACGTAATTGCGACTTGATCCGTTGATCGAGGTGAAACCGCCTCCGACATAGACGGTGTTCGCGGAGACGGTGATCGCTTTCACCGCCCCGTTGACATTGGGATTCCACGCCGTTGCCGCGCCGGAATTCCGGTCCAGCGCCGCGAGGCGATTGCGCGCCTGGCCACCGGCGGTGGTGAAGGATCCGCCGGCATAAATCGTATCACCCGAGATGGCCAACGCCGTGACCACAGCGCTGGCACCGGGATTCCAACTGGTGGCCTTCCCGGTGGTCGAATCCAGCGCGGCCAGATTATTGCGCGCCACTCCGCCCGCGCTGAATTTTCCGCCCGCAAACACGGTGTTGCCGGAAACCGACAAGGCCGACACATCGTAATCAGCCTTTGGACTCCAGGTTGTCGGTGTCCCCAAGTTGAGGTCAATCGCGGCGACATGGTCACGCGGCTGGCCACCGACCTGACTGAACTTGCCGCCCGCGTACACGGTGTTGCCGGAAATTGCCACGGAGCTTACCAGGCCGTTCGGATCAGGATTCCAACCGGTGGGAAGGCCCGTGGTCGCATCCACGGCGGCAAGATAGCGGCGTGGCTGACCACCTACACTGATAAACGATCCTCCCGCGTAAACGGTGTTGCAAAAGAAACCCATCGCCG
>JAYUBJ010000360.1:0-5445 GCA_043740915.1 Verrucomicrobiota bacterium | reverse complement strand
GATCGTGCGAGACGATTTCCTCGCCCTCGGTCAACAGTTTCGCATCCGCGCCCAGCATCTGGATGAAGGCATGGATTTTTGCCTCGGCGGCCTCTTTGAGTTTGATGAGGTCGTTGCCCTCGTCCGTCGGAAAGAAATTGTAGGTGTGGATCGTGTCGAATTTGGTGTCCACGCGATTGACACGCCCCACGCGCTGGATGAGCCGGGTGGGATTCCATGGAATGTCATAGTTGATGACGATGTTGGAACGGTGGAGGTTCACGCCTTCGGAAAGGACTTCGGTGCAAACGAGGATGCGGTAATCGTCCTTGGGACGAAATGCCTTCGCGTCGAAGTTGGCGGTCACTTCCTCGCGGACGCTCTGGAGCGATTTGCCGGTGAAGAGCAGCGTCTTGGGTTCGACTTCGGCGCGGATTCTCGCGGCGAGATAATCTGCGGTTTCCTTCGACTCGGTAAAGATGATGGGCTTGCCGGTTTTGAGCTGGGCGGTTTTTTTCAGGATTTCGCGGAACGATTCCCACTTGGGATCGCGGGTGATTTTTTTCCAGTGGATTCGGATGGCTTCCAGGGCCTTCAAATCACTATTAAGGTCGGCCATAAACTCTGGCCTAAAATCCTGGGCGGCCAGTTTCTCGGCTTTGTCATCGTCGAGCAGCCGCTGGATGCCTTCTTGATCGTTTTTCTCAAGCAGTTCAAAAATCTTTCCGCTGTGTGTCTTGCTAATGAATACAACTCCTTTGCCTTCGTTAAACTCCCTGATGACGTGCTCGTAGGATTTAATAAACCGCCCGAGCGTTGACAGGAACGCGGTAAAACTGCTTTCGAGGCGCTTCACCGTGAGGATTTTCATGAACTTGGCCAGGTTGCGCTGGCTTTGAACCTCATTTTCTTGGCGCTTGCCAGTGTAATAGGCCAGCGGCGTGTAGCGGGCGTATTTGAAATCGTGCGTGAGAGCACGGATGGTTTCGTTGAAGACCTCGTTCTCGATTTTGTTCAGCTTGTAAAAAAGCGCCACGGGGTTCGCCACCTCGGGGAATTTCAAGCCCTGCTGATTCAAATCGACGCCGTAGTATTTCTCAATTTCGCTGCGGGTGCGCCGGATCATCAAGAACTTGAGGATTTTTTCGCGGGTCTGCCGCGCGTTTTCCTGAACGATTTTGAAATACTCGGCGCGGTCGTCCTGCCGGTCGAGTCCCTCCAACTTGCGCCGGAGTGAGCCGAAAAAGGCTTCGAGATTGCGGACGTTGGGAATCGTGCTGTTCCGGCCATTCTGGAACAGCTTGATCTGACTCAAAATATCCTGCGGTGTGTTATTGAGCGGCGTGGCGGAAACGAGGATGACGCGCTTGCCCCGGCAAATCTGGGCGAGCATCTCATACGTCTGGGTATCCTCGGTGCGAAAACGGTGCGACTCGTCAATGAAGACGCTGGTGTACTTGGAGAGGTCACGCTGCAATAGGGATTCCAACTTGCCGAGCGATTCGGGGAGAAAGCCGCGCACGCCGAACTCGCGGAACACATTTGGCCACGAGCCGGGATTCTGTTCGTCGAGCAGGTGTGGCGGCGCAATGACCAGGCACGGCTCGTTCAACTGCTGGGCGAGCAGCGCAGACATGTAGGTTTTGCCTAAGCCCACGACGTCAGACAGGAAGGCACCGCCGTATTCATCGAGCACTTTGCGCGCATTCAACACGGCTTCTTCCTGGTATTTCAGTTTTTTGAAGCCGGCGGGCAGGTACATGTCCTCGATTTCATCGGGCAAGTTAAGTTCGCCCCGGAAATATTCGTAGAGGAATTTCAGGTATAGTTCGTAAGGCGTGAATTGCGCGAAGGGTGATTTGACCTCGATGGTCGTGACGTAATCCTTCGTCACGTCCACCGACTTGGCCCAAAGCTCGTTGAACTTGGCGAGGGCAAATTCGTAATCGGAGCGGTTCTTCAACTCGACGTTGAACTCCAGATTATCCTGCAGCCCGGCTTCGGTGAGGTTGCTCGACCCGGTGATGACGCGGCCCTTGTCCATGTGGCCGTCCACGAACGTCATGATGTAGAGCTTGGCGTGGACGCGCTCGGAAGGATAGGCGCGGACCTCCAGTTTGCCGGACTTGATCCATTCCACGAATTTCCTGACGCCGTCCTCGATATCCGAACTGTCGCCGGACTTTTGGAGTTCGCCCAGGATCTCGCCGGGCACGCGCTCCCTGACCTGGGCGTGGGATTCCAAGACAAATTCCTGCTGCTTCTTGGCGGTCTGGATCAACTCGTAAGTTGCCCCGTCGGTTTTGATGCCGATGAGAATGCGCACCTTTTCGGTCTTGCCAAGCGCGGGATGCAGCTTGTGAAAACCGCTGATGAAAAAATAGCCGACGAGGCAATCGAAGAACCGGGTGTTGTGGTCAAGCAGGACGCCGAAGCGCTCACTCAGGCTTTTGCCCGGCTCGTTCGTGATGAATGTCAGGTCTGAGGACATTGCCGCAGAGCTTGCCTGCGGTTGCACTTTGATTCAATGCGATAACGGCAAAACATTGTATAATTAAACGTGCGTTGCCTCGGCAGACTCCTGCTGCCAAATCAGGACACTACCGGGCTGTTTCATTCCGGTTTCAGTCCCGACATGAGCGTTTTGCCACTGGCTTCACAGCGGTTTCATGAAGGCGGTCTTGCCCGGATGCTCCCACTCCGCCGCGGCAAGGTAACCACCATCAACCACGAGCGATGTCCCCGTGACGCCGGCCGAGTCCTCGCACGAGAAATAGAGCACGGCCTTCGCGATGTCGTTCGGCGACAAGGCCACGCCGGTCGGCACGCGCCGCAGCCGGTTCCGCAACGTGGCCTCCGGGTCGGCGGTCGCGTTCAGGTGCTCGCGCAGCATCGGCGTGTCGGTGATCCCGGGACACACGCAGTTGCAACGCACGCCAACAGCAGCGTAATCGAGCGCGATCGACTTGCTCAGCATCAACACCGCGCCTTTGGACGCGATGTACGCGGGCGTGGATCCCTGGCTGATGAAACTGCCGATCGACCCGATGTTCACCACGTAGCTGCGCGGATTTTTCTTCAGGTGCGCAACACCGTGCTTGATCGAGAGGAAGATCGACTTGACGTTGATGTCCATCAACCGGTCCCAGTCGGCCACCGCCAACTCGTGCAGGAGCTTGACCTCGACGATGCCAGCGCAATTCACGATCGTGTGCAGCCCGCCAAATTCCCGGACCGTCTGCTTGATCGAGTCGCGCACCGCGGTTTCGTGCCGGACGTCACACTCGATGAAGACTGCCCGGCCGCCTTCGGCACGAATCTGCTCGGCGATGGCCCGGCCTTGGTCCACTTGCACGTCCACCAGTGCGACCGCGGCGCCCTCGCGCGCCAACAGCCGCGCAATGCCTTCGCCCATGCCGGACGCAGCGCCACTAATCCACGCCACCTGGTTTTGAAGTCGGCCAGCCATATTGGTTACGGTGATGAGATTCGCTCCTGCTTACCAAAGATTTCGGGGGGCGTCGATTTTCTTCCTCGCCCCATGACGAAGGAGGGGGAGAGGATCGAGGAGAGGGGTGACTTAAAATCTAAACCTGAAAACGCGCTCGGCGAATCGCGGGTCAAAATCTCGCAGCAGCTTCGCCAGCCTCCGCGCGCTCCACGTGCTCATCGAGAATTACCTGGCCGGCGGTTTCGACAAAAAGGGCGATTACTCAAAGTACGAAAGCGCGGTGTTCAGCCGGCTGTTTCAGCGACAGCGAGAACTGCCGTTTGGCAGCAAACTTCAGAACCATGCCCTAAACCACCGGCTCAACGAAGAGTTCAAGAAGTTTTTCCCGACCAGCGGGTTCACGCCAATCGTCCGCGATGTCCAAGCGGACACTCAGGGGTAGTTGCCAGCGATCCTCGATGAAATTGTGAAGCAGAGCAAAGTAGAGTTCAATTACTCCGAGGAAGGTGAGGTTGATGGCGATGAAGACGAGTGACCCCCAACCGAGAGCTGAAGGACTTAAACGCGCTTCAGTTTATCGGTTCAGATTGCGGCGCGGGTGCGGGCCACCAAGCTGCTGTCGGGGGAGCCGGAGCCTTTCAGCCAGAACACGCTGGCAGCCAGAAAGCGGTCGCGCAATTTCGGGGTGAGATGTGCGTAGTCCTCCAGCACGGCGCCGCTGAATTTGTAATCATGCGCGTCGGTGCCCTTCAGATAAATCAAGCGTTGCGCGGCCACCATGAACGGCTTCGCCTCCCCCGTCGCGTTCAGCCAGGCGAGGGTCTTGCGCGCGGCCAGCAATTTGTCGCGCGACACCTCGGCGAAGATTTCCTCCACGGCTTCGGCACCAGTTGCTTTGGGTGCGGTGGATTCAAATTCATCGATGAGGACGCCTTTGTCCGCGCCACCGCGCGCGCGGAACAACGGGATGAAGGCCGCGTTTTGCAGCAGCAGAAAGCGCCGCGTCTCGTCGTTGGTCGTGTGCTCGAAAGCGTAATGCAGCGCGTTGGTGGCGGTGACGGCGTGGAGCGTTGCGATGCCCGGCTTGCGCATGAGCAATTCGCCCGCGCCCTCGAAGATCGCGTCCCAGAGTGATTGCGTGGCGACACCACGGTTCAGCAGTTCCACGACGCGGTCGCTGGCCTGTTCCCACGTGCCTTCGCGAAGGGTCTTCAATAAAGTTTTCGTTGCGTCGGCGTCGGGCTTGCCGTGCTGCCAATCGGCGGAAAGTTTCTTGAGCAATTCCTGATTGCGGCGGCCCGGGCGGTCGGCTGCGGCGTCGCGTTGGGCGGGATTGTCCTGCTCGTGTTCGAGGAGCGCGAAGGCGAGCGAGCGCAGCACCGGCTCGGCGTGTTGCCAGCCGATGGTTTGCAGCGTGCGCCAACTATTCGCGACGTAGATGGCCTTGTGTCCGATGTCACGAAAGTCCCGCGCACCGAGGCGGCAAAAAATATCGAAAACAGCCTGCGCCTTGACGTGACGCGCGAGGCCGGCGGTGGCGACGTCCGCGGCGGCTTCATCCCAATGATCCATCGCGTCGGCAAAAGTCCCGCGAACCATTTCGGCGGTTGGCATCTTGGATTCGTCCACGGCGCTGAGGGTCCAGTCGCCTTCCTGCACGTCTCGTGCCTGGGAGGATTTGAATTGATCGAGTGCCCAAAAGATCGGCAGCCAGCGGTCGGCTTCGGGCGCGCTCTGGCTGGCGAGGTGCGCGGAGTTCACCACGAGGACGGCGTGGAATTTGAACCCGACCGGACGCGGCTGGATGTTGCGCACGCCGGCGAGGAGCAGGGCGGTGAGCACTTCGCGGTAGGGCGTGCCGCGTTTGATGCGGGCGGCGACTTCCTCGAGCAGGCGTTCGCGCGGCGTGTCCTCGAGCAGGCGCACGAACGGCTCGATCTCCGGTCGGAACTGCACAAACTTCGGATTGAGTTTCGCCTCCGCCGCGGACACCCGTGGAAGCCGGGCGAGAAAAC
>JAYUBJ010000359.1:0-1588 GCA_043740915.1 Verrucomicrobiota bacterium | reverse complement strand
CCGCGGGCGGACTCTCCACTTTCACGGCCTCGACGGATTCCCGGACAATGAATGGCTTCGACGCCGTCTCCGCTGAGACTGGCGTCTGCGGGCGGAATAAATCCGGGTTCGGTGGCGCGGCGGGCGCAGTCTGCGTCGACCGAACTCGATCGCGGCGGGCCAGCAAGGCTGAGAGCGATTCATCCGCCTCGGGCGTGCGGGGAACGCCGCGCCAGAAAAAGAGCCAGCGGCGAAGATTTTGCGTCGCGCGCAGCCATTCGTCGCCGTCGATGTAAATGCGCCGCACTCCGACATCGATGGTGAAGAGCACCACCGCGAACTTGAGCAGCCACTCCCAGAGATCGCGCGGCTGAAAAGTCTTGCGGCGGTCGTGCAGGAACGGATTGTCGCCCGGTGTGGCCAGGTCGAGCAGCTTGCCGCCGCCGGTTTCGGCCAGGCGTTTGAGGAGATTGAGATTGGGCTCGGTGGCGTTGAATTCCGGCGAATAATTCACGCTGGCCCCCAGCACCTGCGTCCCGCGCGGCTTCCCATCTTTCATATCCATCAAGTTCAGCAGATACGCGCCCACTTCCTTCGTCGGAAAGTGCGCCTCGTAATGTCCCGGCCCCGTCTGTTCGAGCCGCACGGTTTGCCGTTCACCCTTGGGACTGACCACGACCGATTGCAACGTGAGAAAATTGCGGTAATTGCCCTCGGGATCCAGCGCCTCAACGCTGATGACCCCTTCCCCCTTGTCCACCGACACTTCCGTCGTGAAGTCGGCGTTTTCCACGCGCCGCAAACTCCACTTGGCGATTTGCGACCAGAACTGCTGATACTTTCCCCAAGTCAGCCAGTCCTTCGCCCACTTGGCTTTGGCGTCGGAGGTGAAGGCGACCGCCCGGCCCAGTCCGTATTGCCAGTGCGCCAGCAACGGGTCCCCCTTGTCCGACATCAGCGGCGTTTCCGCGCGCGCCTTGGGTGAGGTGGCGACATACCCGCGCAACGTGGGGTATTCGCTGGCGGCGATGCCCCGCACCAACTCGCTGTTCGCGGCGAGTTGCGGTTTGAACGGCTCCTCGAAAATCGCCGATTTCAAAATCACCGCGGTTTCCTTTAAGAAAATCTGCGGCAGTTGCCCCGCGGAACGCACGTCGTAGAACCGCCCTTTTCCCTGGTCGGCCATCCAGATCATGGTGTCGGGCTTGACGTGCGCGCCGATCATCACGGTGCTGACCGTGATCTTGTCGCCCACGATGGCGCTCATCAATTGCTGCGACGGCGCACCCGGGTCCCCGTCGCTGAAGACAATCAAGTGCTTGAGATTGGCGTTGGATTTCTTCAATCCCTCATGCGCCTTGGTCATCAGGTTTTGAAAACTCGGCAAATCACCCTGGTTCATGCCGTTAATTTTCCGCCCCAAATCTTTCTTGTTGCCCACCACCGTCATCGGAAATAGCCAGTCATCCTTGCCGTTCCAAAGGATCACCCCCATCTCATCCTGGGGCCCCAGCGCGTCCAGCGCGGCAATGGCGATGTCACGCGCCACCTGGTTTCCGTTTTCGAATTCCATGCCGTGCATCAGCAGTGCCAGCGCGCCCTTCGGCAA
>JAYUBJ010000358.1:0-16668 GCA_043740915.1 Verrucomicrobiota bacterium | reverse complement strand
TTCGAAACGTTGTCCACCCTGCTTGGCTATGCCGAGCCACCGGTCTTCCATCTGGGCGAGGAAACGATGCCGCCGGAACTGCCCCCGGACACGGCCGGCTTGGTAAGCGCGGCGCTGCGGGCACGACCGGAACTCGCGCGCCTGCGGCTCGAACGCGATGCCGCGCTCAAGTTCACCACCGCGGAAAAGGGTCTGCACAATCCCACGGTGAGCGCCATCGGCAGCATCGGAATTCTGCCCGTTCGCGACCATCGTTTCGAGGAAAATTACGCCGCTGCCGGGGTGAACTTGAGCCTGCCGTTGTTTAATGGAAACCTGTTCACGGCCCGGCAAAAGGAAGCCGAGTTGCGCGCGCAAGCCCTCGTCAGCCAGCTCCGGGACGAGGAGAACAACCTCGTGCGCGACGTGCGCATCGCGCGCCTGAACGTGGACTATTCCCTCGAACGCCTCCAACTCACGGCGAAGTTGCTGGAACACTCGAACAAGGCATTCAACCTGGCCAAAACACGCTACCAGCTTGGCAGCGCTTCCATTGTCGAGTTCAGCCAGGCCCTGCTCAACCAGACCACGGCCGAGATCGCGCAGGCCGAGGCGAAGTACGAGCACCACCTCAAACGGGCCGTGCTCGATTACCAAATCGGTGTTTTGAAATAGCGCGGCACACGGCAAACTTGCCAGCCAGGACGCCAGAGCCTCGCCCAGCCGGACGAGGCCATCACGTCGAACCGGACGCGGGAAGGAATGCGGATGCGGTCGGCGGATGGTTGGGACAGGAGGGACGCGCAATCCTACGTCTTGATTTTCAGGCTGACATTGCCGCGCAGATGGAGTAATTATCTGGCATGAGCAAAACTGAGATTTTGGCCGTACTGCCCAGGCTCACCCCGGCGGAACGTCAGGAGGTCCGCCTTAAACTCACGCAGCTCGACGGAGAAGAATGGCTCGACACCAACGAGCCGTTGACCGAAACGGAGAAGGCGTTGCTGGATGCCCGGTTGGCTGCGTATGAACAGGACCCCGAGGCCGGTAGTTCGTGGGAGGAAGTGGAAGCTCGCATCCGCGCCCGGCTCAAAGCATGAGTCGCCGCCTCCTCGTGCGGCCCGAAGCCGAGGAGGACATCACCACAACCGCGCTTTGGTACGAAGCTCGGGACCCGGGCTTGGGTTTGGAACTCAACCTTAAGATTCGCGCGGCCATTCGGCGCACGGTTGAAAACCCCCCGATTCACCTGCGGCTGCGTCGTCGCCCTGAAGTCCGGCGGGTTCTTGCCCGACGCTTTCCATACCGAGTCATCTACATCCTCCGCGAAGATGCCATCGTCGTTTTTGCCGTGCTCCACACTGCCAGGCATGACCGGCAGTGGCGTCAACGGCTATGAACGCCGAAAGAATTTGAGATCGGATGAATGGAAGTCCCATGCTGGCTTGGCGGCGACACTTAAAGCGAAGAGAAGTGCAGATGCGGCAGGCGGTTGGGAGAATTGACAAGAATGGTTTCAACGGGAGACAGGCTGGAAGCGCTGTCCTACGATGCGGCATTGCAATGTCGTCGCCAAATCTGGATTGTCGCCCCTTCACTAGTCTACGCCCACGCAAACATTTATGAACCACTTGCTCTGTCTCGCGCTCTTCACGCCGTTCCTTGCCGCCGCCGCAGAATGGGTGAACATCTCCGACCCCGTGTCTTCGCAGTTCACCAAACCCGGCACTTACGGGCCCACCGCCGGCGTCGGCGTGGATCGCGCCAACGGCGATGTGTTCATGGTTGCCGCCGACTATGGCATCTGGAAAAGCAGCGATCACGGCGCGACGTTCGCACGCGCGGATGACCAGGCCATCGGCGGGCGTTGCGAGACCGGCTGGGCGCTGCAATTGGATCCCGACGGACGGCGGCTGTTCTGCTTCATGATTTACGGCGGCAGCGCGCTGACGACCGATGGCGGCAAGACGTGGGCGAAATCGAAGGTGAGCCACCTCGATTTCGGCGCGGTGGACTGGGCCGACACGGGCCGGCGCCTCCTCGCGATCCGTCACGAAAGCGGCGGCCTGCTGACCACGAGCGACGATGGCGGCGCGACGTGGACCGATCTGGAAAAAGGCTTCAGCGGGTGCGGCGTCGTCGATCGACGAACGTTCGTCGCGACGAAGGCGAAAGAAGCAGGCATCTTCCGCAGCACCGACACGGGCACGTCGTGGACGCAAGTTTCACCGACCACTCCCGCCGCCGCCGCACCGGTGTTCTTCAAAGGCGCCGGTTACTGGGCGACGGGCAAAGGCATTCTCGTCAGCACGGACCAGGGCGCATCGTGGTCGGATCTCGGCGGGCCGATCGACGCGAGCTTTGGCCCTAACTTTGGAAAAAATGAAAAGCACTTCGTCGTCGTTGGCAAGCGCGGTTTCCAGGAAACGAAAGACCGCGGCCAGACTTGGGAGCTTGCCGCGCCGCTTCCGGCGGGATTCGGCACGGGCCACATCGGCCCAAATTACGCGTGGGATCCGAACGCCGATATTTTTTACGCTTCGACGATGAGCAAGCCGACGTTTAAATACCAACGGTGAAATCTAGCGGGGTTCCGCCGTGTTGGCGGGCACCGACATCTTTAACTCGCGCACCAGAAAACCGAGTTTGTCCGCGGCTTCCTCGATCAGTTTGGTGGTTGGTTTTCCCGCGCCGTGACCGGCCTTGGTCTCGATCCGGATCAGCACCGGCTGGTCGCCGGCCTGGCACTCCTGCAGGCGCGCCGCAAACTTGAAGCTGTGCGCGGGCACCACGCGGTCGTCGTGATCGGCGGTGGTAACGAGCGTCGCAGGATATTTCACGCCGGGCTTGAGCTGGTGCAGCGGTGAGTAGGCGAACAGCGCCGGGAACTCGTCCGCGTGGTCCGACGAGCCGTAGTCGCTGGTCCAGGCCCAACCGATGGTGAACTTGTCGAAGCGCAGCATGTCCATGACGCCCACCGCCGGCAGGCACGCGCCAAAAAGATCGGGCCGCTGTGTCATACACGCGCCCACCAGCAGGCCGCCGTTGCTGCCGCCCGCGATGGCAAGTTTCCGCGGTGACGTGTAACGCTGTGGCGCGTCAACGCGTAGGATAGGCGTTGCGCCGGTCTCCCCATTTATCTTCCCCTTCCCGGAAACCGCTGGAGCGGAATCAGGAACCGGGGATGACCGGCTGGAAGCCCGTCCTACGTTGGAATCGCGGCTCGCTTCGCGACCACAGAGCCACTCCGCCGCCGCGATGAAGTCGTCAAAGACTTTTTGCTTTTTCAATTTCGTGCCGGCCTGGTGCCAGTCCTCGCCGTATTCGCCGCCGCCGCGCAAATTGGCCACAGCATAAACGCCGCCCATTTCCAGCCACGTCGCCATCGTGACGGAGAAGCCCGGCGTCTGCGAAATGTTGAAGCCGCCGTAGCCATACAGATACGTCGGGTTTGAACCGTCGAGTTTCAAGCCGCGCCTGTGCGTGAGGAACATCGGAATCCGGGTGCCGTCCTTGCTCGCGTAGAAGATCTGTTTCGTTTCGTAGCGCGCGGAATTGAAATCCACCTTCGGTTCGCGAAACACCGCGCTTTGGCCGGCCTTCACATTGTACCGGTAGATGGTTCCCGGTGCCGTGAAGCTCGTGAATGAATAAAAGGTTTCCGTGTCGCCGCGTTTGCCGCCGAAGCCGCCGGCCGAGCCGAGGCCCGGCAACGCCACTTCCCCGAGCGGTTTGCCATCACGTGCGAACCATTTCACCTGGCTGCGGGCGTCCTTGAGATAATTGGCCACGAACTGGTCGTTGAGCAGGTTCACGCCCTTCAGCGTCTCGGCGGTTTGCGGGAGGATCTCCTGCCAGTTCGCGCGCTCGGGCTTTGCTGAGTCGATCGCGATGACCCGCCCGCGCGGGGCCTTCAGATCCGTGAAAAACCAGAACACGCCGCCATCGTTGTCCACAAAACTGTAGTCCGCATCGAAGTCATCGAGCAATTTCACCACGGGCGCGCCAGGGTGGGTGAGGTCCTTAAAATAGACGCGGTTCCGCCGGTCCGTCCCCTGCCAGATGCTGATGATGAGGAAGCGGCCATCGTCCGTGACGTGGCCGCCGAAGCCCCAGTCCGGCTGGTCCGGGCGCTCGTAGATGAGGGCGTCCTCGCTTTGCGGCGTCCCGAGCTTGTGGAAGTAGAGTTTCTGAAACTTGTTCACGCCCTTCAATTTTTCACCCGCTTCCGGCTCGGCATAACGTGAATAGAAAAAACCCTGACCATCCTTCGTCCAGGACGCGCTGGAGAACTTCACCCATTTGATAAGGTCGGTCAGGTCATTGCCGGTTTTCACATCCCGTACCTTCCACTCCTGCCAGTCCGAGCCGGCGCTGGCGAGTCCGTAGGCGAGCAGATTGCCGTCGTGACTCACCGTAAGGCCGCCCAGGGCAACCGTGCCGTCGGCTGAGAGTTTGTTCGGGTCGAGCAACACGCGCGGCACGGCGTCGGGCGACTCGGCGACATAGAACACGCTTTGGTTTTGCAAGCCGTCGTTCTTTGACCAGAAATAGCGGTCGCCTTCCTTGAAGGGCAAACCGTAGCGCTCGTAGTTCCAGAGCTTCGTGAGGCGTTGTTTGATTTGTTCGCGCTCCGGAATTTGCGCCAGATAACCAAATGTGACCTTGTTCTGCGCCTCGACCCAGGCCTTCGTGTCCGGGGCGTTGTCGTCTTCGAGCCAGCGATACGGGTCGGGCACCTTCGTGCCGTGGTACTCATCCACGTGATTGGTCCGGGCGGTGGGCGGATACAGGAGCTTTGGCTGGGCGGCAGGCATGGGTAAGACGAGGACGAGAGTGGCAACGAGCATGAACGCGCCGGCCGCATTTTTCCGGGCGGAAACTGGATTTAAGGGCGGCGTGTTCATCGATATTTCGGGGTTACAATTCACCACAGGAAACAATTTGTGGGCGCGGAGTGCAACGGTTATTTGGATTTCATCACCAGGACCTTGTTTAGAAACCCCGATGGCGCACCCAGCCGATGTAGCGGCGGGCGTCTCGCCTGCCGTCCACGACCCGGGTCTGGTCGCGGACGGCTTCGATGAGCGCACTCAAACAGAGATTACGGGACCGGCGCAGCAGCCCTTCTCCAGAGCGGACGATCACCGCCCGGGCTTCTTCCGGGGAAAGCTTCTCCCACTTGCGAATCTTGACCGGTTTGTAAATCATCTCAATGGCCCCAGCCTTGGTCGGCCCAGGCTTGGCGTCGGGATCAGGCGGGTTTTCCCAGTCGTCATGGCTCGGCTGGGTGTGGCAGGAGGAGGTCGCGGGCTGGACGGGGAGGACCGGGGGAACGAAGAGTTCGGGTGGCGGCAAGGCTTGGGGCTTGAAATCATCAATTTGTTGGCTAATTATCAACATAAGACAATGCAATTCCAGGCAATTCCAGGCAATCCACCCGATTATTTCAACAGGCTGTTAACGGCTCATGCATTCAATCCCCCCATTGGGAGTTGTGGGGAGGTTCTTTCGATTGCGAACAACGCAAATCTTTGCCGTCGATCTTCCACCGCACTGTAGGAAAATGCGGTGTGCATGCTGCCATCGGACTGCCCGGCTACAATCCGGTTCTGCTTTTGTATTTCGCCGGCGCTTGCAAAAGCGCTAAGGTGCCGTACATGCCCAATGCGGCCGTCATCGCGACCGGTTACAACCCGCGTCGGTGGAAGTGAATGCTACGGGATGAATCTGCGTTTATGCTCCGAAGATTTTTAACCAGGCGGCGGCTTAAAATCGCTAGCTACCTTTGTCTGTTGCTGGCGGTCACGATCAATGGGGTTGCTTTTCTGCACGCCTGGGCGATGACGCATTTCGTAATCAGCGGCAACCGGACGCCATCGCCGGAACAGTTGACCGTGGCACAAAAACTTGGAGTGTTGTTCACTGGCGTGCGCGTGCCGCGACCGGAAAATCGGCAGACCCCGCGTGATTTCGGGCTGGATTTTGAAACCGTCCACTTCACCGGCGCCAAAGGCATTGCCCTTGAAGCCTGGCACATTCGCCAGGCGTCCGCCCCGGGGATCGTCCTGATGTTTCATGGCTACAGCGCGAGCAAAGACTCGCTGCTTCCGGCGGCAAAATTAGTCCACGAACTCGGTTACGAGACGTTGCTGGTCGATTTTTACGGCAGCGGCGGCTCCGGCGGCAACGAGACGAGCATCGGCTACCACGAGGCGGCGGACGTGGCGGCGGCATTTGCGTGGGCGCAGAAACTTCCAGGCCGGCCGCGCATTATTCTCTCCCTATTGCCCGGCCGCAAAACGCTGGAGCTATTCCCCAGCCTCGGACATGGTTCGGCAGTGAGGGATCAATCCGCGGAGTGGCGCAGCCGCGTGCGAACGTTCTTGGACGAGCCACTCGAACCCGCCGGAAGGAAATCTGATTGACCCATGAGCGCGGTGAACCCGCCGCGCCGACCCACCCGATGGAATCCGCCACGACCCAAATTTCGGCTGACTCCCGCAGCGAGGCCATGGATTGGAGCCTGGTGCTGGCGAGCCAGGATATTGATTGCACCATCATCCACTCGCCTGAAGAACATCGCTGGGGTCTGGAAGTCGGCGCGCCGGATTACAACCGCGCGGTCGCGGCCATCCGGCAATACCAGTGGGAGAATCGCGGCTGGAAGTGGCGTCAACCGCTGCCTTGGCCGGGCGTGACCTTCCATTGGGGCGGATTGGTCTGGTGCGCGTTGCTCGTGGTAATGCACGCAATGGCAACCCGACATGCGCGGCTGCCCTTGGTTGGAATCATGGACAGTAAAGCTGTCCACTCAGGCGAATGGTGGCGGCTGTTCACCGCGATGACGCTGCACGCCGACACGGGCCATCTCGTTTCCAACATCACCCTGGGTTCTATTTTGTTCGGCCTTGCGATGGCCCGCTACGGTGCCGGCGTGGGTCTGCTGGCCGCTTATCTGGCGGGCGTGGGTGGAAATCTGTTCGGCCTCTGGCTGTATCCCGATCCGTATAGTGGGCTGGGCGCTTCCGGCATGGTGATGGGCGCGCTGGGATTGGTGGCGGTGCAATCGCTGACCCCGGGCAATCCGCATCCACACGCGCTGAGAATTCTCCTCGGCAGCCTGCTGGCGGGGTTCATGTTATTCCTGCTCCTTGGCACGGATCCGCAAAGCGACCTCCTCGCGCACCTCGGCGGATTCATCGCCGGTTCAGGACTCGGCGGTTTGTTGGTCTGGACGAAGATCTCAAACCGGCTGGACGGGCGCGTCAATTTCAGCGCCGGCTTGTTGCTGGCGGTGATGGTGATTTACACGTGGCGACTCGCGCTGGGTTAACCGGAAAAAAACAGTTCAACCACGGATCGTCACGGATGCACACGGATGGAACCGAAACAAGGCTGAAGGCACCTGATTCCCACACGGAAAAAGCTCATCGAACGGCGGTCGGCCGGTTGCACTGCGGCTATCCGTCCCGCCCGCGCGGGATCCGTGGCTAAACTCCTGCGTTCGGCCTACTCCGCGACGACTTTCACCACGCGGCTTTGCGTCGCGCGTTTGCGGCGGCTTTCGTCGAGTTCTTTCTTGCGCAGGCGCAGATTTTTCGGCGTGGCTTCCACGTATTCGTCCGCGCCGATGTATTCCAGCGCCCGTTCCAGACTCAGTTTCATCGGCGGATCCAACTGCACGCCTTTGCCGTCGCCTTGGGAACGCATGTTGTTCAGGCGTTTTGCTTTGCACGGGTTGACCGGGATGTCGTTTTCGCGGGCATTTTCACCGACGATCATGCCGACGTAAATCGCGTCGCCGGGCTCCACCATGAGGCGGCCGCGTTCCTGCACCATGTTCAGCGCATAGGCCATCGCCTCGCCGTTTTCCATGCTCACGAGCGAACCGTTCTTGCGCGCGGTGATGTCGCCGCGGTCGGCCCCGTACTCGTGGAATAGATGGCTGATGACTCCCATGCCGCGCGTGATGTTCACCAGATCGGTCTCGAACCCAATCAAGCCGCGCGTCGGAATCAATGCCTCGATGCTCACATCGTTGCCGTGGTGGCTCATGTTGGTGATCTCGGCCTTGCGACCCGCGAGGTTTTCCATCACTGCACCCATGGTTTCCTTGGGGATTTCCAGGAACAATTTTTCGATCGGCTCCAGCACGTTCCCATCCTTGTCCTTCCGGTAAATGACTTCCGGCCGCGAGACCAGCACTTCGTAGCCTTCGCGGCGCATCTGCTCCACGAGAATGGCGATCTGCATTTCGCCGCGACCGCTGACTTCAAAAATACTCGGCATGGCGGTGTCGGCCACGCGAATCGAGACGTTGGTGCGCTTCTCTTTGAGGAGCCGCTCGCGAATGTGGCGCGCGGTGACGAGCTTGCCGTCCTGTCCGGCGAGCGGGCCGTCGTTGACCGCAAACTGCATCTGGATCGTCGGCGGATCAATCGGCACGAACGGCAGCGGGTCGCGAATGTCGGAGTCCGTGATCGTCTCGCTGATGAACACGTCTTCAAATCCGGCAATCCCGATGATGTCGCCGGCGTGCGCCTCGGGAATCTCAATCCGCTTCATGCCCTCGAAATGGAAGATCGCCGTGACTTTGGATTTTTCCTTGCGTCCATCGCCGTGGATGCACACCGAGGGATCGCCGACTTTCACCTTGCCGCAAACGATTTTGCCCAACGCGATCCGGCCCAGGTAATCCGAGTAATCCAGGTTGGCCACGAGCAGTTTGAAGCCCTCACCGGCGTGGGCGCGCGGTGGCGGGATGTGTTTGATGATGGCGTCGAACAGCGGCTCCATCGTGCCGCTGGCGTGATCGAGTTGCTCCTTGGCGTAACCGAGTTTGGCGCTGGCGTAGATCACCGGGAAATCCAATTGCTCATCGGTTGCATGCAGCGACACGAACAGATCAAACACCGCGTCGAGCACCTTGTGCGGCGTGGCGTTTTCGCGGTCGATTTTGTTGATCACGACAATGGGTTTGGCGCCGGCCTCAAGCGCCTTGCGCAATACGAAACGCGTCTGGGCCTGCGGGCCGTCCACCGAATCCACCACGAGCAGCACGCCGTCGATCATGCTCAAAATGCGCTCCACCTCGCCGCCAAAATCGGCGTGGCCCGGGGTGTCCACGATGTTGACGTGGTAATTCTTATATTTGAACGCGGCGTTTTTGGCGCGGATGGTGATGCCCTTCTCGCGTTCCAAGTCCATCGAATCCATGAGGCGTTCCTCGCCCGACTCGTGCTGGTTTTCGCGAAAGGTGCCGGACTGCTTGAGCAGGCAATCCACCAAGGTTGTCTTGCCATGATCAACGTGGGCGATGATGGCGATATTCCGTATGTGCAACATAAATTTATGAACCGAGCCGCGTAATCTGACTCGTTGGGGGAAAAGGTCAAGCCCCGCGTGAGTTAATTTAAGGACACCCCCGTTGACTCAAGATAAATGGCAACCGTTCACGCCTTTGGGCGTACAAACAGAGTAAACCGAGTTGCGTCGCGGCTCAAGAAGAGTTGGCTGGGATCAGCGATGGGATCGGCAGGCCACCGGCCCAGGCGGTCCGCGCTTGGCAGAGGTTCTCGAAGATCGATCGTTTGTTCCTGCGGCAGTTTCCCACCACGGTCCAGATTCGTTCGCAGAACGTTCGCCCCTTGTGGCTGCGGGTTCCCCGGGTGGCCCGGCGATCCAGCACCCCAAAACGCTGCGCCGGTTCGGACAGCACTTCCAGATGGCGACTGCCACCGTCCGGACATTGCTTGAGCCCGTGGATCTGGCGTTCATCGACCTGCTCGGGAGGAAAGGCAGGGCGTTCATGCCGGGGATGTCCCGGCTGCCCTCCGATCTTGCGGGGACTGGCTGAACGGCCGCCCCCGGTGGGCGGCTTGGTGATGTCGCTGGAAGGGGGCTTGGCAGAGTTGCCGGAGTTTTTATTCGCCTTGGCCAGTTGCGCCTCCAACTCCCGAATCCGTTCCTGAAGTTGGGCCATGCTCTTCAAGGCTTGGGCCAACTGCGCTTCCAGCGATTTGACTTTCTGCTCCAGACTCATGGCGCCGCCTCCAGCAGGCGGCGGCGAAAATCTCGTTGCAACGGATAGCACCAGACCGATTTAACCGGCTCGCCACCCCGATGGTTCCGGTCGTTGCGCCCCCGGCCCTGGCTCTGCCTCACGCACCGCCAGTTGGCGGCCCGGTAACAGGTCCCGGCAAATCGCTCGGTGTCGACAAATGTTTCGGCCAGCACGATGGACTGCCGATAGACTTTCCACCAGTCCGGCGCCAGGCGGCGGCCCATCCTCCCCAAAAGAAAGGAGGCCAGGTGCGGCACTCGGACCCAGGGCAAAATCAGAAAACGATCGTTGTTGACCAGGCGCTGCAAGCCCAGCGTCCGTTGCTCGGAGGTCCAGCCGATGAAACAGTCGCGGGCGGCGACTTTCCAGGCGGCCGGACCGAATCGAGCGCAGGCCAACGGCCGGTCCTTCCAAAAAACCAGATAGCCCAGCGCGGGGCCGGTGGGTTGGCGGTAACCCAGATAATGACAGGCACCCAGAAGATCGCGCAGCAGGTGCCGTTGCGGAGCCGTTTCCACCAGCACGATTCGAATCTCCGGCTTGAGCTGATCCAAGGGGAGGTGAATCGGATCGGTGCGGAGGTTTGGATTTTGAACCCGGTTCCTATAGCCAGGTCTGCGCGCGGCATGAAGCGCCGCCGGCAGTTCAATCAGGCTTCGGTTTTCCAGTTGGCGAAGCAGATCCCGACACGCGATCTCGCGGTAAGCTCCGTTGGCTTGACGCCATTCCCAGAGCCGGCACAGTCGCCGGGAAAGATGCGTGCGTCCCTGCGTGCCCTCGGCTTGAATTAGAAAACGCTCCCCTCGCGACGGATCGGAGATAGGCGCTCCGACCCAACAGCACCGCGCGTCGTGTTCAAAGTGGCTCTCTAGCGTGACACGGCGCACGGTTTCGTTAAGAAACGTGGCATGCCGAGCCGCGAGGAACTCTTCGGATTCACGCGATCTGTGTCAAAGTTTGGGACTGACCTCTTTTCGATCGGGACGAAACCAGTCGTGGTGTGCGGATACTGGAACTCAATCGCTGATGAATTTGATCTGAGAGTTCTGTCAACATTTCATAGCGGCGCCGATACACCGGGCGCTTGTTGGGTGGCAGGTCGGAAATATTTTTCCATGTGGGGACCGTAGGCAGGGTAAAGATTCCCAAGCTGTTCAGTTGCCCTCCGCTTTCGCCCCAGAACGAGTCGTAGTCGGCGCGAACATTCCTTCGCTTGTGTATGGCCCGGTAAATGTGCGTGGCATTGCTCACCCCACTGAGGGATCGGGCATCCCAAAAGCTGGAAAATTGCTGTAGCGCGAACACGAGCAGAGCTTTTGGGCGAAGCCCATGCATCCTGCGGGTGATGCTGATGATCCGCGCCTTGTCATTCTGAACCCGGTGACCTTGCAATCCGCCGATGAGCGCGTCGCATTGTTCCCGCGTCCAGGCGACCACGGTAAACGTGATCGAACAAATCGCCTCCTGTTCGTCATCACTAACCAGGGTGATGGTCAATTCCCCCTCCTTCTCATAAATTCCATGTCGCAGCCGGAGGCTGAATTGACCAGTTTCTTCCAACTGCACCTGCCCTAACAACCAGCCCTCCGAGGTGCAAAGACCCTGGATCATTGCGTCCGAAAACTGCTCAACAATAAATCGGTAATGCTGCCGGAGGATTTTAAGCTGGGCCACGGTTCCGATATGCTTATTGAGATACGGTCGCTGAAGCTTGCTGTAAATGCGCGGGTGTATTTTAACCAGCATTTCCAACTCCGGTGCTTGCAATATTTCAAACCATTGGCGGGTCTGCGGAAAGAAAGCCAGGGCCCGGAGGAAATACTTTATCCGCTGGAGTCTATCTTTCAGGTTGGGCGCCGGGTAAACGCGGGGCGCTGTGCGAACCAGTAGGTGCAGTAATTCGAGGGGGGTAATCAATTTGTTGCCCGGCGGGCGAGGAATGAATTTATTCGCAGAACTGGCGCAATCTCCTCGTGGTGTTCGACCATTGCTTGGAGTTCTCCCGCGTCGAGCCATTCACCTTTGCAGCCCGGACAAACTTCAATCTGCGCGCCACCGTAGCCGATGGAACACAGGACAGAAGTGCAGCGCGGGCATTTCATATTGTTGCTCACCTTAAGCTCTCGCCACCCATGGCCGCAAGATGTAAGCGTGTGATTGGAAAACAGCCCGGGGAGGGCACCGGGCTGAAAACGATTCAGCAATGATCGGCCAATCACGGTTTGACAAAGCCGGGCAAAAGTTCAGGTTCGGGAACCCATGAGCACATCGGCACTTCGAACTTTCCTGGGCAAGAATGGGCCGGGCTAACCCTCGAGCCGAACCGTCATTGATGGGTTGATTGGATTTGATTCCTGCGCGTGAAGAATGGAGCCAAAACCATCCCGCGGCCCGGAGCGACGGTATCCACCTTGCTCGCGCTCAGTTTTGGCCTGACCTGTGCCCCCGCCGCTGAAGTTGAGGCGGACCCAAAGTTCCCGCGCGCCGCCGAACTTTTCGCCGACCAGCCCAAAGGACTGAGCGAACAGACCATTGCCTGGAAACTCCTCTACGTCGGCGAGGTGCTCGGCAATCCCGCCGGGGGCGCTCGCCAAGGCGTGGTTTACGAAGGCTATGCAAAATTTGGGGTGGGCTTAAACCTGGAACGGTCCCTCGGTTGGACGGGTGCCTCACTCTACGCGAACGTCCTTTACCCGCACGGGGAGAGCCTCACTCAAAAGTATGTCCGCGACCTGAACGTGGCGAGCAACCTCGACGCTTATGACAGTGCCCGCCTCTATAAACTCTGGTTTCAGCAAAATTTCGCCGAAGGCCGTTATTCCTTCCGTATCGGCCAGATGGCCGCCGACAAGGAATTCTTCACTAGTGATAGCGCCGGCCTTTTTATCAATAACGCTTTTGGCACCCCGCCGGTTTTCAGCCAGAATATTACCGGTCCCATTTACCCCGTTTCCGCCCCCGGCGTGCGCCTGCGGTGGGAGCCGACCCCCGCCTTTTCCGTGCGCACGGCGGCGTTCAGCGGCGACGTGGGCACCCAAACAGCCAACCAGCATCAACTGAGTCTCCGGCTGAAACCAGAAAACGGCGTGCTGTTGCTTGTGGAGGCCGCCTACAAGACACACCAAGGCATTGACACCACCGGCCTGCCGGGGACATTCAAAATCGGTGCCTACTACGACAGCAAGCGCTTTGCCGATAACCTCGGCGGCCTCGCACACCACGGCAATTACGGCGGCTATCTCGTGGCGGATCAGCAGGTGTATTTGGAAAAGCCCACTGATGGATCCAGCCGTGGCCTGAGCGTCTATTCCCGCGTTGGCTTCGCGCCGCCGGACAGAAACCTCGTGGACTTCGACACCGAAGCCGGACTTAACTATGCCGGTCTCTTCGCGGCGCGCGCCAAGGACATCGCCGGCCTGGGCTTTGCGTTCACCCACGTCAGCAATACGGGACAGCTCCCCCTCGGCCAACGACTCTCTGCCGGCCATTTTGAAGCCTTGCTCGAAGCCACCTATATCGCGCCCGTCACCGAAAGGTTCACCGCGCAACCGTATCTTCAATACATTTTTCACCCCGGTGCCACCGTGTCCCGGCCGAATGCCATCGTCCTGGGCCTGCGCGTCATCTTTAACTATTAACGCGTCGGACCGCACCGCCCAAAAAGACTATCCCTTTTTCCATTCAGCTCTTTTTACCGTTTAATCTGCCCCAGCAAAACGAGCGGGTTTGCGTCCGCACCCGGTAAAAACGCACGGCGACACTGGGCGCGGAATTCGTCACGGTTTGCGCCGCGCCATTGCCGGCGATGCCGGGGAGGATCTGCCAGCTTGGGATGGTGAGGGAATCGGTGTATTCCAGCGCATACTACGGAATCATTTATATATCCTATGGCCACAAAAAAACCGGGGAAATCCCTCCGTGAAGAAATTTGTGATGCACCCCGCGGCTCCAAGGAAATAGCAAAGAAATTGATTGAAATCTATGAGGACGATTATCCTGCGGAGCTGCTCGTTTCCAATGGACCGTTAACTGATTACGCGTTTGCGGATCCATGTAGCTGGCAAGGCCAAGAAACAGTGTTCATCAAAGCACTATTGGATGCGCTTTGCTTGATTGAGCACGCAGAAGCTCGGAAGATCGCAAAAAACATTAACAGAGTTGCAGGCAAAAGGATGCGAAGTTGGTCGAAGCAGCGTTTGGAAAAATGGAACCCTCGCAAGGTGAGAAAATAGAGTCAGTGGTTGTTCACTGCCATGGTAGGATGAAAGAAATCATCACATGAAATTGTCTGTTCATCGGCGTTTAGGGAAAAGATCAATGGGGGTGCTTTTGCACCTCTTCATCCTTGTGTTGACCAGCGCCTTGCTCGTGTGCGCTTCGCCAATCATGGCTGCGCAACCAGCTCCAGTGCCGGACAAACTGGTCGTGCTCACGTTCGACGATTCATCGGCGTCGCATTACACGGTCGCGCGGCCGTTGCTCAAGCGTTATGGGTTCGGCGCGACGTTCTTCATCACCGAGGGTTTCACCTTCCTCACGAACAAGACGGATTACCTGACGTGGGAGCAGATCGCGGAGTTGCATCGCGATGGGTTTGAAATCGGCAATCACACGCGTGATCACCACGGCATTTCGGAGAACAACGTGTCGCGGCTGGCCGAACAACTCGAAGCCATCAACCGCCGCTGTCGCGAGCACGGCATTCCGACCCCCATCAGCTTTGCCTGGCCGGGCAATGTTTTTCATACCAACGCGCTGCCGGTGTTGCAACAGGCGGGCATCCGGTTTGCGCGGCGCGGCGGCGAACCGGAGGTGCCGTACCAGGAAGGCGGCGGCATCGCCTATGAACCCGGGATCGACCATCCGCTTTTAATACCCACCGCCGGCGACGCGCGGCCCGATTGGTCGCTCGACAATCTCAAGCACGCCGTGGCCATGGCGCGCGGCGGGAAGATTGCGGTGCTGCAATTCCACGGCGTGCCCGATGGCGAGCATCCGTGGGTAAACACGCCAACCGAACGGTTCGAGGAATATTTGGAGTGGCTGCATCGGGAGGGTTTCAAAGTCATCGCGTTGCGCGATCTTGCGCGTTACGTGGACGCGAAGGTGGTGCCGGCGAATCCGCTCGACATCATGGAACGACGCAAACGCCTGCGGAAAATCAATTAGCCCGAATTCGGAGGGTGCGCGTGGATTGCGCGGATGGACGCGAATAACGGAAGAGCCGGGAAACCAAACCACCCAGAACCAGCAGGTGTTTCGCTATACGAATCCATACAGTTGGGACTGGGGACTAGGAATAAACGTTGAGGTGGAGAGGACGCAGAGGTGCGAGGAGGAGAAACCGGTGATGAACAGCGAAGGGTGAGCGAGGATTTGTCTGCCAAACCCTGCGTTCCACCGCGCTCTCGGCGTCTCGGCGTTTAAGTAAGATCGAGTTCAATTGCTTGGTTCCGTACAGGCTTGGTTGATCTTGAACCCCATCCGCGTGATCCGCGTGATCCGCGGACTGCAGCTTTGGTTTTTCGTTTTTCATGCCGACGTGGTTTCCAAGGTGGTTTCTGAATGCGGGAATATGTTTTACAAAGCACCGGCTGCAACGCAATTTCCTCAATGATGTTGCAGTTTTCAAACCAGCACTAGGGTCGCGAACGCATGACTCCGGAGTTGTCCACCTTGCGCCACGACCTGCGCACGCCGCTGAACCAGATGCTTGGCTACAGCGAAATGCTGCTGGAAGAAACACAAAGGCAACCCGCCATCACCCAGGCGTTGCAGGAGATTTTGGGAGGCAGTAAACATCTCCTTGAACTGGTCGCGCACGTACTCGCCATCAAGGTGCCGAGTCCGCAGGCCATTCGCAGCGAATTGCAGGGGCCCTTGCACGAAATCCGGGCGCGGACGGACCAGTTGCTGGCCGAAGTAAAGGAAACCGGTTTGCACCATCTGCTGGGCGACCTGCGAAATATCGCCACGGCCGCGGGCAATCTGGACGCCTTGTTGAAGAATCTCGAGAACGGAACCACAAAAACGGCGGCGTTGGATTCGGTTTTTTCATTTGGGTCCGGCGTGAATCCCGCGGCCAAACCGGCCGACATCACTCCCGGAAGAATCCTGGTCGTGGACGATGCGGAAATGAACCGTGACATGCTCAGTCGCCGGCTGGAGCGCGAGGGCCACCAAGTGACCTGCGTGGAAAATGGCCGGGAGGCGCTGGCCATGTTGGCGAAAGCCGATTTCGACCTCGTCCTGCTGGACATTATCATGCCGGAGATGGATGGCTTCACCGTATTGAAGCGGATGAAGGCGGACGCGCGGCTGCGCGAGCTGCCGGTGATTTTGATTTCGGGCCTGGAAGACGTGGACAGTATTGCGCGGTGCATTGAAATCGGGGCCGATGATTATCTGCCCAAGCCATTCAAGCCGGTGCTGCTGCGGGCGCGGATTGGTTCGTGCCTGGAGAAAAAACAATTGCGTGAACAAGAGCGCGCCACGCACCGCGCGCTGGTCGAAAGCCAGAAACGCCTTGCCGAGGAACTGGCCGAGGCGGAAAAGTATGTCCGCTCGCTCCTGCCCGAGCCGCTGACCGGCCAGGTCCAAACCGAATGGCGCTTCATCACCTC
>JAYUBJ010000357.1:0-16698 GCA_043740915.1 Verrucomicrobiota bacterium | reverse complement strand
AGGATGGCAAAACGTATGGCCTGAATTTCATTCCCGACGACGAAGTGCTGGCCATGGCGAAGAAGAACTGTCGGTACGTGTTGGTGACGGGCGCGCAGGATTTTAACCGCGCCAACACCAAGGCTGCGTTTGAAAAAGGCTTTCGTCAGGAAGGCTTCGCCCAAGTCCGCTATCTCGAAGTGCCAATGCAAGCCCACTCACCGCCACCGGCAAAATGGCTCGAGGAAGCTTTGAAATTTCTGGACGCCGGAAAAAAGGTCCCCTGACCAACACCCGATAACGCCTTCCCCCGCGGTCGAGGATCGTCTGAGGTCACGCGTCAGGTTGCTGGCCGCGGTACGAGAGGCATTTCACTGTTTCCAAAGTCACCATTCCGCCGGCCATCATGCCATCAAGCACGGGGAGGAATTCCTGGATTTTTTCCTCGCTGTCCACGATTTCGATGATCAGCGGCAAGTCCAGGGAGAGGCGGAGAATTTTCGCCGTATGCAGTCGGCTGGATTTGCCGAAGCCCATCGGGCCGCGCAGCACCGTCGCGCCGGCCAGATGCAATTCGCGCGCCTGGAGCACGATGGCTTCGTAAAGCGGCTGGTGGTGCCAGCGGTCGCTCTCGCCGATGAAGATTCGAAGCAGAACGGCGTCTTGAGGGATTTGCATATCAGTTTCCTTTCGGAGGCATAAGGCCCAAAGCGAGCCCGTGACCGAGCCAGACCGCAACGAGACACAACACGAGTGACAGCACCGCGTTCAATCCCGCGTAGAGCCATTCGCCATCCTGCGCCAGATTGAGCGTTTGCAGGCTGAACGAGGAAAACGTGGTGTAGCCACCACAGACGCCAATCATGAAAAAGGTGCGGACGCCAGATGCGACGAGCCAGCGACCCTCCGGGCTGGTGAGCGTGGCGAACAGGCCGATGAGGAAGGAGCCGCTGACGTTGACGACCAGTGTGCCGAGCGGAAACGTTTCGCCAAAACGCTGCGCGATGAGCCCGGAAAACCAGAAACGCGCCACGCTGCCGAGTGCTCCGCCCACCGCAATCAAAAAATAATTGAGCATAAAAAAATCCCACCCGCCTGGCTTCGTCGCGGAAGCCCGGCCAGCAGGAGTTATCAGCCCTGAACCCGGTTCAGGCGGTATTCCCTCAAGGGGAGGGCAAACGCCATTGCCAATTGGCCCCAGCTAACCGCGTTCCACTGGCTACGGCAAGATATTTCCCCGACAGATATTTCGCCGTTCAAGCCCTGGCTGGCTATGCTTTTGCACAATTCGCCAGTGCGAGGATCATCTCCCCTTAAGTCTTTCCACCGTCGGCCAGGACATCGGTTTTGCCAGACGATGGCAATTCGCTACCCGCGACTTTGACCGGCGGGTTGATTAGTTTGTTGGCGCGTTCGAGCGCACTCGCCAGTTCCTGCCGAACCGCCTCGATTTGTTGCTTCTCCACATGCAATGGGTCGCTCGGCAGTGCGGGTGGCAGACCAAGAATTTCGCGGGAGCGAGCAAGCGAAAGCTCGATGGTCGCGCAAACGTTCTCCTTGCCGAGCCGGTCGAGAAAGCCCGCCTTGTCCATCATGAACAACGGCTGCGCGTGCGGCCCGCTGAGGAGGAGTTGTTTTCCGTGAGCCCGCAACCGTTCGTATAGGTCCTCGAGGGCGTTCAGCCCGGTTGCGTCCATCGCCAGGACTTTTCTCATGCGCAGAATGAGGACTTCCGGCTCCTGCCCGGCCCGCTTCAAGGCCGTTTCCAACTTGTCCGCGGCGCCGAATAAAAAGGAGCCGAAGATGCGATAAATCATGACGCCTTTGGGAATCTCCTTGCCGACGAGCGAATGTTGTGAGCCTTCGGTTTCGGAGATTTCGTCCACGGCGTTGATTTGTGTGGTCTCGGAAACGCGTTTGATGAAGAGCACGGCGGCCAGCACCATCCCGATCTCGACCGCCACGGTGAGATCAATAACGACCGTGAGGCCGAAGGCGGCCAGAAAAACCACCGCATCGCTGCGCGGCCACTTGGGCAGGCGGCGGAAGTTATGCCATTCGCCCATGTTGAGCGCGACGTTGACCAGCACGGCGCTCAACGTGGCCAGCGGGATGAATTTCGCGAGCGGCGCAGCGACCCTGATGATGACCAGCAGCGTCACGGCGTGAATCATTCCGGCCAGGGGCGAGCGCGCCCCGCATTTGATGCTGGTGGCCGTGCGGGCAATGGCCCCGGTGGCCGCAATGCCGCCGAACAACGGGCAGACCATGTTGGCAATGCCCTGCGCCATGAGTTCCTGGTTGGAATCATGGCGGTCATCGATCATGCCGTCGGCGACGACCGCGCAGAGCAGCGATTCGATGGCCGCGAGCAGCGCGATCGTCATGGCGGGTTGGAAGAGATGGCGGATGTTTTCCCACGCCAGTGCGGGGAGGTGCGGGGACGGCAGCGCCTGTGGAATCCCGCCGAACTTGCTGCCGATGGTTTCAACGGGGAGATTGAACAGCGCCACCGCGATTGTGCCCAGCACCAGGGCGACGATGGAGCCGGGTACGCGGCGCTGCCAGGGCTTGGGCCAGCCGAGAATGATCGCCAACGAAGCCACCGCCAGGACGAGTGTGGACCATTGAATGGTTCCTGAGTGCGCGAACAACGCCTCCATCTTCTCGACGAATTCCGACGGCACCGGATCCAGCTGGAGACCGAGGAAGTCCTTGATCTGCGTGGTGAAAATGAGCACCGCGATGCCGGAGGTGAAACCCATCGTCACCGGGTAGGGAATGAACTTAATCATCGTTCCCAGCCGCGCCGCGCCCATCACGAATAGAATCACGCCCGCCATGATCGTGCAGATGGCGAGATTTTCCGCGCCGTACTTGGAATAGATTCCGTAGAGGATGATGATGAATGCCCCGGTCGGCCCGCCGATGCTGACCTTGGTGCCACCCAGCGCGGAAATCAGAAACCCGGCGATGACCGCGGTGAAAATGCCCGCCTCGGGTTTAACGCCGGACGCAATGGCAAAGGCCATGGCCAGCGGCAACGCCACAATCCCCACGGTGATGCCCGCAATAAGGTCGGCGGAAAAATCGGGCGTGGTGTAACCCTTGAGTGTCTCAGCCAGCTTCGGACGAAACCACGGCGGTAATTTCATGTCAGTCTAAATTCAGATCAGCGGGAGAACACCCAGGAAATCAGCCGGGCGAAAGTGGGGGTCTGGCCCTGGGAGAGGATGCCGATGCGGAAAATCCTGGCACTCGCCCACACGCAGCCGAGCATGAACAGGATCGTCAGTACGACCCCCAGGGCGATCTCCCACCAGGGCGGACCTGGTTGGACCGAAATGCGCAACATCATCAGCATCGGCGTGAATGGCGGGATCAACGACATCACCCGGGAGAAGGCACTGTTGGGCGACTGAACGATCGGAATGAAGACCCACATCGGCACCAACATGCCGAGCATGGCGGGGAACATCATGCTTTGGGCGTCGCGGATTTCCGTGCAGGCCGCGCCCACCGCCGAAAAAATGGAGCCATAGATGAGCAGCGCGAGCAGTTCAAAAAAGAGAAACCAAAAGTAGTGCGAGGCCGGAATCCAGTCCATCACGCCGTATTTCCAGACCGCGAAGAAGGCGGAGGCCAGGTAGATCAGCGACAACGTCAGCGACAGCATCACCGCGCCGAGAAGCTTGCCCAGCATCAGATCGAAAGGTGAAACGGAGGAGATCAGCACTTCGGCGATCTTCTGCATTTTTTCCTCGAGCACGGTATTGAGCAGCGTGGGCGCGCTGGACATCACCATCATGAACAGGAGGATCATGGAGAAAATCGGGATGAGGAAAGTGGCGAACTGGTTTTCCGTCTTGGCATCGATCACTTCCCCGGTGCCGCTGATTTTGACGAGCCCCAGCTTTTTCAGAGGCACATGGAGGGTCAGTTTTGCAATGAGGGCGCGATCCACGTTGGCGGTTTCAAAGCGCATCCGCTTGATCTCGTCGTTCAAAACACCTTCGAGCCAGGTGGGCAGTTCGGTGTCCGTCGCGTTTTCGGTCTGATACGCCAGTTCCGAGACTTCTCCACCGACGATCGGGGCATTGGCATTGCCGATGGTGATGAAGGCAAATAATTCCTTTTTGCGCACGCGTTCGGACAGGATCAGATCGGGGCGCTTCGCATCCGCCAGCGGATGAAATTCTTCCGGCCGGAACGCGGGACGATTTTGGACGCCCTTCGTACCGCTGGTCCAGTCGAAGATCTCGCGTGCGTTCCGCGCGCCGGCCTTGGCCGCGATGACGGGATAAAACCGGCCCGTGTAATCCAGCACGGCGAGCCGGCGGTCTTTGAGGTCCACTTTCTTCCGGGCCACCGCCTGGATTCCCAGGCTGCACAGGACCATGACGGGCAACATGACCACCCCGATGATGAAAGCCTTGCTGCGGATGGCATTCATGTATTCGGTGCGGGCCACGCGAAGTGCCTTATCCATATTTGGCCTCCTGCGCGTCGGCTCCGGCGATGCGCACAAAAATGTCATGCAACGACGGGCGGGTGATTTCGAACAGATCCACGCGGGTGCGGGCGGCGAGCGCGCGCAGCAATTGCTGGGGATCCCCTTCATGGCGCACTTCCTGATATTGGCCATGGTCGCGAAAACTTTTCACGCCAGCCATCCCTTGAAGCTGGTCACCACCGCCTTCCACGCGCAAACGGATCGTGTCCGTCCCATACGTCGCCTGGATGGATTGCAGGGTTCCGTCCAAAACCTTCCTCCCTTTGTAGATCATGAAAATGAAATCGCACAGTTGCTCCGCCATGCTCATGTCGTGCGTGGAGAAAATAATCGTCGTGCCCTGTTTGCGCAGGTCGAGGATGGCCGAACGGATCACTTCGAGGTTTACCGGGTCGAGACCGGAGAATGGCTCGTCCAGGATCAGCAACTGCGGTCTGGCAATGACCGCGGAGATGAACTGGATTTTCTGCCCCATGCCTTTGGAAAGCACTTCGGTCTTGCGGTTCGCCCAGGCTTCCAGTCCCATCCGTTCGAGCCACGCATCGATGGCCTGCCGCGCCGCCGCTCCATCCATTCCCTTCAGCGTGGCGTAATAGGCCAGGACACGGCGCACGGTCATCTTCTTGTACAGTCCGCGCTCCTCGGGCAGGTAGCCAATGCGGTCATTCGCCGCACGCGTGCCTTGCTCGCCGAGCACTTCGATCCGCCCGCGATCGGGGTGGAAGATGTGCAGGATCATGCGGATGGTGGTGGTTTTGCCGGAGCCATTCGGACCGATGAAGCCATAAACCGAACCGGCGGGAACCTCGAGGCTCAGATCATCCACGGCCGTGAGCTTGCCAAAAGTCTTGGTAATACCCGTCAACCGCACGGCCACCGAGCGGTCATTACTTGGGAAAATCGGCATAAGGCGCGTGCGGAGCTGGAAAAATCACGCGCTAGGGATGCCCGTGATTCCTCGGCAAATCAAGGCAAAACCGGACGCGACCAGTACGAGGCGCGTTGTCGCAACACCGAACCCGAAGCGGACCACCGCCTGCTACTTGCTCAACTCCGGCCATTGCAACACGCTACTCTTTCCCCAAAAGATGTTTCCACTTGTCGCGGTGGGTGCGGCTCAACGTGAGCCGGGTGCCGTTGCGCAGGAGCACGGTGTAATCGCCGTGAAAGAGCGGCTGCAGTTCCTTGATGCGTTCGACGTTCACGATCGTGGAACGGTTGACGCGGAGAAATTTGTCCGGCGCCAGCCGCGCCATCAACGCGGTCAAGGTTTCGCGCAACAGGTGAGATTCGGCGCCCACATGCAGTTCCACGTAATTGTCCGCCGCCTCCACCCAGTCGATTTCATCAACGCGCAAGAGCAGGACGCGGTCGCCGGTTTTAATGGCCAGACGGTCTTGATGTTTCGGCTCGCTCTTTAACTCGGCGAGCAGGGAGGAAAGGCGCTGGCTCAAGTCCTCGGTCTGTTTCAATTTGATGTTCTCCCGGGCGCGCCGGAGCGCCTTTTGAAATCGACGCAGATCGAAGGGTTTGAGCAAATAATCCAGCGCATGCAGTTCAAACGCCTTCAACGCGAAGCGATCATACGCGGTGACAAAAATGATCGCTGGCAGCGGCCCGTCACCCAACTCCGCCAGCACCTCCAGGCCGTCCATCTCCGGCATTTGCACGTCCAGAAAAACGAGGTCAGGCTTTTGCTTTTCGATCGCGGCCAGCGCCTCCCAGCCGTTGGCGCACTCACCCAGCAGCTCAATGTCCGGCTCGGCCTTGAGCAGTTTGCGCAGCCGCTCGCGCGCCAGCGGTTCGTCGTCAACAATCAATGTGCGGAGGCTCATGTGCGTCAGTCCTGGAAACGGCATCAGGGATAATCAAATCCGGGTGCGCCGGGAACCCCGCCGGGGCGAAGCGGCCACGGACACCGGTGAAGCGCTGGCTCCCCGGGGCGAACGGTCGGACGCGCGTATGCACCGGTGCGAAGCGGCCATCGTCTCATTTTGCACCCGCCTCCCTGGCCGCGCCGTTGGTGCCCCGGCGAAAGGGAATCGTGACGCCCACCAGCAAGCCGCCGCTGGTTCCATTCTGAAATTCCAGACGGTGGGCCGCGCCATACAATTGTTGCAGCCGCGCCCGGGTATTCGCCAGGCCAATTCCCGTGCCGGACGATTTTGTGTCCCGCAGGCCCGTGCCGTTGTCGGTCACTTCCAGACGGAGGGTTTCATTTTCACGCCAGGCGCGGAGCTCAATTTGCCCGGGCTTGGCGTGCGGTTCCACGCCGTGTTGGATGGCGTTTTCGACCAAAGGCTGCAAAATCAGATTCGGCACATTGGCTTCCAGGGTGTCCGGCGCAATCGTCATCCGAACGGTGAGCCGGTCGCCAAAGCGCGCCTGTTCAATCTCCAGGTAGCGTTCCAGGAAATCCAACTCCTGCTTGAGCGGCACTTCCTGGGTGTCGGTGCTTTCCAGCGTGTACCGCAGCAATTCGCCCAGTTGCGCGATCATACGGTCGGCGGCCTCCACATCCTGGTGCATGAGGGAGGAGATCGCGTGCAACGTGTTGAACAGGAAATGGGGATTGAGCTGCATCTGGAGCGCCTGCAATTGCGCCTGCGCCAGCCGTTTTTCCAGTTCCGCCGCCCGCACGGTCCGCGCCACGAATTTTTCGTAGTAATCAAACGCCTGCGTCGCGCAGCTGATCGCCAGGTAAATCAAAACCAACATCACTGGACCGATCGTGCCAAACTCCTGAAACGCACTGATGACGGCGCGCAACAGCGTGAACACGATCGCGAACAAAACGCTGGCCACCAGATGCAGCACCAGGCCATAGACCCAGCCCAGTTCCTCGAACGGATAGCGGCGCGCCAGCCAGGCGATCGGCAAGGACAGCAGCGCCATGAGGTACCAGTCCGAGAGCGTCAAAAGCAAAGCCTGGTGCCAGGGCATTGACCTCCCCGCCCGCACGTTTGCCAGATAAAACAGAGCTGCAAAAGCCAGGGCGAGCACGGTCCACACCCCAAACCACAGCCCCCATTTTACCCGCGGATTCTTAAGGGCATCTGCATTTGGCTTGTCAGTGGCACCGCCGGTTTTAGTCATAGTGTGCGCCTCATTAAAGTCTTTGTTCCCGGCGATGGCAATCCACAACCTCATCCGCGAGGCGACGGCTTGGCGAGGTGACGTCTCGCGGGAGCAGTGGTCGCCAGACCATCACGTTCTGGTCGTGGAAGTGGCGCGCCGCTGGCACTCCGCGTAAAGCGCGTCAAAGCAATCAAAGCCCTTGGCGAGAATTTCCGCGTCGCCCAGCCCAAGTCTCGCCCAGCCTTTGAACACGCGGTCCAGTCCGAAAGCTTCGGAGCGTTGAAACTTGCCGTCTTCGAGGTCAGTGTCGTGAATCATCTCGCCAATTTGCAGCGCCGCGCGGTCGCGGATGCCGAACCGCCCCAGCAGAGTTTCAAAGGTGCAGTCCTCACCCTGGTGCGTGAACTCGACGTCGTGCATGTCATAGGGAATGGCCTCGCGCTGGGCGGCCGGATCGGCGCCGAACACGAAGCGCGCTCCCGGATCGATGAATTTGCGGATCAGCCACGCCGAGCCGACCCGGTCGATTTCGGGCCGTGGACGGGTGAGCCAGATTTTGCCGGCGAATTTCTTCGGATCAAGTTTCGGGCCGGATCGGTCAGTGGCCGGCAGCGATCCGGCCGCGCGATTCAGTAGAATTTGCGTGTCATGCGCGGCAGGGCTGTCGAAGTAGTCAATCTCGCGGATTTCCCGGTATCGCTGCTGGCATTTCTCGAGCGTTTTGCCGGCGGGCCCCCGGCGTTTTCCGTGCTTCCGTTTGAGCCAGGCCGTTACCGCCCGGCCCAACTCCGCGAAATCCTGCGTGCGCGCATCGTTGAACAACTGGGCGATTTGGTCGTCCGACAACCCTTCGATTTCCGTCACGCGAATCAGCGTGGTTTCGCCACCGTCATCGCGCACCTGCTTGGCGAGCCACTGAAACCGCTCGAAATGCAGGGGGGTGTCGGGCAGCACATAGGCCGAGGTCTTGAGTTGCAGCGCGCCGAACTTCCGGAGCTTGCGCCAAAGGCTTACGCGCTCGGTGCTGTGCCGGGTGGGCAGACCGTAGAGCAGAAGGAGCCAGGCGGCGGATTTCATCTTTGTTGACACTGATACATGGCTGTAATAGTTGTTTCAACAACATTTCACAACCAGTGCTGCCATTATGAAAATCAACTTCCTTCCCTTGCGGCGAAATTTCTTTGGTCCGGCGACGATGCTGTCGTTGCTTGGCTTCACCTCTGCCCTCCTCGGTGCCCAACTCGACACCGCGAAGATCGACCAGGTCACCGGCTTGAAAGGGGTGTGGAACGAGGCGGAAGCCGTGTTCAAAGTCAGCTCACCGCGCACTGACCTGCCGGTTTCGGTGGACGGTTGGAAAATGCCGCCGTTCATGGGGCTGACTTCGTGGGCGGCGTTCACCCAAGGCAAGGCGGCGGAGGCGATGGTGATGGGCGACCTCGTTCTGTTCCAGGATGAGGTGAATCCCGTGATGAGTGCCGCGTTGGACAACGGCCTGAGCGTCACGGCGCTGCACAACCACTTTTTCTTCGACGACCCAAAGGTTTATTTCATGCACATCGGCGGCGAGGGTAGCGTTGGACAACTGGCTGCGGGCGTCCGCAAGGCGCTCGACCGGGTGAAGGAAATCCGCGCGGCAAATCCGCAGCCAGCCAAATCTTTCGGTGGCGGCATCCCCGCTCAAAGTTCCATCACCGGCAAAGCACTGGAGGACATCCTGGGTGTCAAAGGCCAGGGGAACAATGGCATGTTCAAGGTCGTCATCGGCCGGAAGACGAAACTGCCGTGCGGTTGTGAACTGGGCAAGGAGATGGGCGTGAATACTTGGGCGGCGTTTGCCGGCAGCGATGACATTGCGCTGGTGGACGGCGACTTCGCCGTACGGGAGGACGAGCTGCAGCCCGTGCTCAAGAGTCTTCGCGCGGAAGGCATCAACATGGTCGCGATCCATCACCACATGACGCACGAGGAGCCGCGCATTTTGTTTTTGCACTACTGGGGAAAGGGCAAAGCGGATTTGCTCGCCCGCAGCCTGAAAAAGGCGCTGGACGCGCAGAAGATCGTGAAGTGATTCGACTCACCGGAAAGCGAATGAAAACCCTCAACGCCCTCCTGGTTATGACCAGTCTGACCACCAGCGCCAGCCTGGCCGAAACGGTCAACTTCGACAACGCAAAGCCCGGCGCGGCACCGTCCGGCTGGACCGCGACCAAGACCGGCAAGGGCGAAGCCAGGTGGACGATTGAAAAAGACGACACCGCGCCGAGCAAGCCAAACATCCTCAAGCAATCCGGCGAAGCCACTTATCCCGTCTGCCTCAAAAATGACACGCATATCAAGGATGGCTTCGTTGAGGTAAAGTTTAAGCCCGTCTCCGGCAAGGAAGACCAGGCGGGCGGCGTCATCTGGCGGGCGAAGGACGCGGACCATTACTACATTGCCCGCGCCAACGCCCTGGAAGACAACGTGACGATCTACCACACCATCAAAGGGCGGCGCGTTTCATTCAAGAATACGAACACAAAAGTCGCGTCGGGCGAGTGGCACACGTTGCGCGTGGATTTCGAGGGCAACAAATTCACCGTTACGTTCGACGGCAGAAAAGTCCTCGAGGCGACGGATGACAGCTTCAAGGATGCGGGCAAGGTTGGCGTCTGGACCAAAGCCGACAGCGTGACGTTGTTCGATGATTTCAGTTATGCCGGCAAGTAGCCCACAACTCGCGGCGCACCCGGAGTCCTTCCAGTTGGGGCAGCAAGTCATTCGCGCCTTCGCCATCGCAGAATGAAATCACTCGAATTCGTGAAAGCGGTTGCTAATTCTTTGGGCCACCGATGACCATTCTCAACACCTCCCTCCGCCGTCCGTTGACGGTCGTCGTGCTCGTCATCGCCGTCTGCCTCGGCGCGTGGGTGGCATTGCAGCGCATGACGCGCGACGTGTTCCCGCCGCTCGGCATCCCGACCATTTACGTTGCGCAACCTTACGGCGGCATGGACCCGGCCCAGATGGAGGGCTACCTCACTTATTACTACGAATACCACTTCCTGTACCTCACTGGCATCGAGCACGTGGAGTCGAAGTCCATCCAGAGCGCGAGCCTCATCAAGCTCCAGTTCCACCCGGGCACCGACATGTCGGCGGCGCTGGCGGAAACGGTGAACTATGCGAACCGCGCGCGCGCCTTCATGCCGCCGGGCACGGTGCCGCCGTTCGTGATGCGCTTCGACGCGGGCAGCGTGCCCGTCGGCTTCCTCGTGTTTTCCACGACGAATGAAAACCGCACGGTCGGCCAGATGCAGGATGCGGCGCTGAACCTGGTGCGTCCGCTCTTCGCCACCCTGCCCGGCGTCTCCGCCCCGCCCCCCTTCGGCGGCAGCGCGCGCACGATCCTCGTCAACGTAAAGCCCGACCGGATGCGCGCCTACAATTTTTCGCCCGATGAAATCGTCCAGGCCCTGTCCCAGGCCAACCTCATCAGCCCGTCGGGAAACATGAATCTGGGCGACAAATATCCCATCGTGCCCGTCAACGCCGTGGTGAAGAACATCAAGGACCTCGAAGGCACGCCGCTCCGTACGGCCCCGCAAGGCGGGGGCGCGGTCTTTCTGCGCGACGTGGCGACCGTCGAGGACAGTTCCGACCTGGTCACGAGCTACGCCCTGGTGAATGGCCGGCGCACCGTTTACCTGCCCGTCACCAAACGCGCCGACGCGAGCACGCTCTCCGTCGTCGAGTTGGTGAAGAAAAATCTGCCGCGGTTCAAAAGCGCCGTGCCCGACGACATCAACGTCACCTACGAGTTTGACCAGTCGCCGGTTGTGACGCGCTCCATCAACGACCTCGTGAAGGAAGGCGCTATCGGCGCGGTGCTCACGGGTCTGATGGTGCTGCTGTTCCTGCGCGACTGGCGCAGCGCGTTCATCGTCGTCATCAACATCCCGCTCGCGCTGCTCGCCGCGACGTTCGCGCTCTGGCTCAGCGGACAGAACATCAACCTCATGACCCTCGGCGGCCTCGCGCTCGCCGTCGGCATCCTGGTGGATGAAGCGACCGTGGCGGTGGAGAACATCCACGCGCATTTGGCCTCTGGTAGGAGCCCACGTGAGGAGACTCTAATTTCTTCCCAAGAAAAACAGCGTCTCCCTGCGTCGTCTCCTGCGGTTTCAGTGGCCCGCGCCGCGCTCGACGCCACGCGCGAAACGGCGCTGCCACGATTGCTCGCGATGCTCTGCGTGCTCGCGGTTTTTATTCCGGTGTTCTTCATGCAAGGCGCGGCCAAGGCATTGTTCGTCCCGCTGGCGCTGGCGGTGGGCTTCTCGATGGCAGCGTCGTTCATCCTGTCGAGCACCCTGGTGCCGATCCTCAGCGTGTGGATGCTACGGAGCGCCAAGCTCCGACCCGGCGCGAATCAAACCCAGATCGGGAAACACGCCGGGTCGGAGACCGGCGCTCCAATCCACGACCCCGGCTTCATTGAAAAACTCCAGTCCGCCTACGCCCGCCGGCTTCGCGGCGTGGTCGCCGCGCGCTGGTTGATCCTTCTCGTCTACCTCGTCGCGTCGCTGGGCGTCATCTGGTTCGTCGGCCGGGAACTCGGCACGGAAATATTCCCGATGGTGGATTCCGGCCAACTCGCGCTCCGGCTCCGCGCCCCGACCGGCACCCGGATCGAGAACACCGAGCAAGTCGCGCTCAAAGCCCTCGACCTCATAAAACGCGAAGCCGGCCCGGATGGCATCGCGATTTCCATCGGGCTGGTCGGGGTCCATGTCGCGAGTTATCCCATCAACCTGGTCTACCTTTGGAATGGTGGGCCGGAGGAAGCGTTTTTCCAAGTCCAACTGAGGCCCGGCTCAATGGTAAGAGTCGGCGCGCTTAAGGAAAAACTCCGGGCGGTGTTCGCCGCCGAATTGCCCGACGTGCGCGTCTCGTTCGAACCGAGCGACATCGTGAGCCGCGTGATGAGTTTTGGTTCACCAACCCCGATCGAAGTCGCCATCAGCGGACCGAGCCTCGCCGTGAACAAGCTGCACGCCGAAAAGATTCACGCGAAACTGAAGGCGATTCCCGCGCTGCGCGACATTCACTTCGCCCAGTCGCTCGATTTCCCCACCGTGGACGTGAATGTGAACCGCGAACGCGCCGGTCTGCTCGGCGTAAAGGTTGGCGACGTGACGCGCTCGCTCGTGGCGGCCACCACCTCGAGCCGTTACACCGTGGCGAACTACTGGGCCGACCCAAACTCCGGCGTGAGTTACCAGTTGCAGGTGCAGATTCCCCAGACGCAGACCAAATCGCTGGATGATTTGAGGAACCTCCCGGTGATGGCGAGCGGCGGGAAAAACGTCCTGCTCCGGAACGTCGCAAACATCACGCCCGGCAGTGCCGTCGGCCAATACGAACGGTACAACATGGCGCGCGTGGTCAGCATCACTGCGAACCTCCACGGCTCCGACATCGGCACGGTGTTGCGGGCCATTGCGTCCATCGACGAGATTTCCAACACCAAGTCCTGGCCGGCCAGAACCCGTGTGGATGTGCGTGGACAGGCCGTGCCGTTGCAGCAGCTCTTCGAGGGCTTCCGCTCCGGCTTGATCATCGCGATCGTAGTCATCTTCCTGATGCTCGCCGCAAACTTCCAATCGCTGCGCCTTGCGCTTACCGTCATCTCCACCGTGCCGGCCGTCCTCGCGGGCGTCGTGTTGATCCTCTGGCTGACACACACCACGCTGAACATCCAGTCCGCGATGGGTGCCATTATGGCCGTCGGGGTCGCCGTGGCGAACGCCATCCTGCTCGTGACCTTCGCCGAACGCAGCCGCCTGGGCGGCGTTTCCCGGAACGATGCCGCGGTCGCAGGCGCGCGTTCGCGGCTGCGCCCGATATTGATGACCAGTTTAGCGATGATTGCCGGCATGATTCCGCTGGCGCTCGGCCTCGGGGAAAGCGGCGACCAGACCGCGCCGCTGGGACGCGCCGTGGTGGGCGGCCTTGCGTTCGCGACGCTGGCGACCCTGTTCGTGCTGCCCGCTGTGTTCGCGGGCCTCGCCAGCAGAGGTGTTCGTTCCCCCTCGCTCGATCCCGAAGATCCGGCGAGCGCCTATCACGAACCGGTGGCGGCTCCTACAATAAATTGAATTCAAGCCCCGGCAGGGGCGAAAGAAAGCGAAACGCATGATGCCAGGAACTAGTTTATCGCCCCTCCGGAGGTGGTGCCGCACGCCACGGTTCACCCACAGCTTTTGCCGTGGGCTGCTGTCCGTCGCGCCTCCAGCGCTTGCCCTGGCCGCCTTGGCGGCAGCACTTGTTTATTCAAGTCACGGAGCTCAGGCCGCGACACCCATCGAGGTGAGAGTCACCCGCCCGACGCGTGGAGACATCCTCCGCTATGTCACGTTGCCCGGCACCGTGCGCGCGAACCAGCAAATTACGCTCTACGCGAAGACAGCCGGTTACTTGCACGCCATTGCGGTGGACAAGGGCGATGCCGTGAAGTCGGGGGAGTTGATTGCCGAAATCGAAGCCCCGGAACTGCTGTCCGAGCGCATCCGCTATAAAGCCGAGTTGAACAAGACGAAAGCCGAGATGGCGAAGGCGAAGGCCGACGCGGACATTGCCGCGCTGGAGTTCGACCGCTTGAGCAAGGCACAGAAGCAGTCGTCTGACCTCGTGGTGGCGCAGAGCGTGGACAACGCCCGGGCGCGTCTCGAAGTGGCGAAGGCGGCGGGCGGCGTCGCCCGGGCGAATGACGAAGTGGCTAAAGCAAACCTCGAACGCATTGAAACGCTGTTGGGCTACACGAAAATCACCGCGCCCTTCGCCGGAGTGATCACAGCCCGATATGTGGATCTTGGCGCGTTCATTCCCGCCGCCACCTCGGGCAGCGCGGCGCAAACTGCCGCCATTGTGACGTTGATGGATTTCGACACCGTGCGCGTGCAGGTGCCGGTCACCGAACTCGAAGCGCCCCTCATCGTCAAAGGCCAGCCCGTCCGGGTGAACGTGGAAGGGCTGCCCGGCCGGCCGGCCTTTGAGAGTAGCGTGACCCGCCTCGCCTACGCGCTCGATGAGGCGACCAGGACGATGCTGGTCGAGGCCGACTTCCCGAACCCGAAGCACGAGCTTCGTCCCGGAATGTATGCGTCGGTGAAGTTGGGCGTGGAAAAACACGACGACGTGCTGACCGTGCCCGTTGAAGCGATCGTGATGGAAAAGGCGAACGCGTTTGTCTTTGTCGTGGTTGAAGGCAAGGCGAAGAGGACCGCGGTGAAAATCGGCTTCAACGACGGTAGCAAGATGGAAATCGTCAGCGGTGCCGCAGCGGACGCGAAGGTGATTTTAGTGGGCAAAATGATGTTGACCGACGGGCAGCCGGTCAACGCGGTGGAAGCGCGATGAAAGTTCAAAGTTCAAAGTTCAAAGTTCAAAGTTGCTTCGCCGCGTTTCTGTTCGTGGCCATGGCAGCGTGCGCGCAGACCCCCAAGTCGGCTGCTCTGCCTATTGACCTCGCCACCGCGTTGCGGCTGGCGGGCGCGCAAAACCTGGACGTGCAGATCGCCCGCGAAAAATTGTCCGAGGCGAAGGCGAACCACGAATCCGCGCGCGCGCATTTTTTCCCGTGGGTCGCGCCGGGCGTCAGTTACCGCCGCCACGACAACCGCATTCAGGACGTGACCGGCAACATGATCGACGTGAACAAGCAGGCCTACACCGTGGGCGGCACGGTCACGGCGCAAGTGGAATTGGGCGAGACCTATTACAAAACGCTCACGGCGAAGCAACTCATGTTCGCCGCCGGCCATGCAATGGAGGCGCAGCGGCACGATGCGGTGCTGGCCGCCGCGCAGGGCTATTTTGGGCTGCTGCGCGCGCAGGCCGATTTCGGCGTGGCGCGCGAGTCCTTGAGTATTGCGCAGGATTACGCGAAGCAGCTTAAGCAGGCCGTCCAGGCGGGTATCGCATTCAAGGGCGACGCCTTGCGCGCGCAAGTGCAGGCCGAGCGCAGCCAGCTAGCGTTGCGGCAGGCGCAGGAACAGCAGCGGCTGGCCGGCGCGCGCTTGGCACAGACGTTGCATCTCGACCCCGTGGTCGAATTGATTCCCAGCGCCACCGAGCTGGCTCCGCTCGCGCTGATGAATACCAATACCGCTCTCGACTCCCTCGTCGCGCAGGCGCTGGCCGCACGACCGGAATTAAAACAGAGCGCGTCGCTCGTGGCGGCGGCGCGCAAAGCCAAGGATGGGGCGATCCTCGGCCCGCTGGTGCCCACTGTGGGTGCGCAAATGTTTCTCGGCGGCCTGGGCGGCGGGCGCAACGGCAGCACCGGCAACTTTGGCGACTCGGAGGATTTTCTCTTCGGCCTGAGCTGGCGTCTCGGGCCCGGCGGCTTGTTCGACGGCGCGCGGCAACGAGGCAACACGGCCCGCCTGAACCTCGCCAAATTAGGCAACGATAAATTGAAGGATGAAATCATCCGGCAGGTGGTGGAGGGCCACACGCGGGTGCAATCCCTGGCCGACCAGCTGGTCACCGCCAAACGCGCGCTGGCGGCGGCGGAAGAGACTTTGCGGCTGACGCGGGAGCGGAAAGAGTTCGCCGTCGGCATTGTCTTGGAAAACATCCAGGCCGAGCAGGAATTGACGCGCACCCGCCACGATTACCTCGGCCTCGTCGCTGAATACAACAAGGCACAGTACGGGTTGGTCTGGGCCGTTGGCTCACCCCGCAGTCCGCGGTGAAGCCAAAGCAAGCGGGGCGGAATGCGGATTAAGAACCCGTTTGAAGAATGGGTGGAACGGGCTACCAGCCCGTTTTCGGCGGCAACTTGCCGCCGAAGATCCCGGCGGGCTGGTAGCCCGCCGGAACAGGCCAGTGGCCTGTTCCACCCAGAATGGAATTCTCAGACAGGCCCTTACCACACCAACAACGTGATGAAGCCTAGAGTGGGAGGCGTCGAGAAAGATACGGTCGGTCAAGCCTACATGTCCGCGTATAAATAAAACTACATTAGTGGTTTAAAAAAACGGTGCCAGCAGGCCTTGGATTTTTTCAGGATGTCTTTGCATGTCGGTAAAGGTGGTGAACAACGACCGGCATAACGCTGCCGGGCAGTCGAAGTAGCGGTT
>JAYUBJ010000356.1:0-16698 GCA_043740915.1 Verrucomicrobiota bacterium | reverse complement strand
GTGGGCCGCCCCTTGCCTGCGGGCGGGACGATCTCGATGGCTGGGTCGTCGATCAGCTTGCGCATCATGGCGTAAAACTTGTCCATGTCCTCGCCGGGCAGCGCGCGCACATCGAGCGTCGCCAACGCGTCGCCCGGAATCACGTTCTGACGAAAACCGCCCTTGATGATCGTCGGCACCACCGAGGTCCGCAACATCGAATTGTAGGTGCCGTGCGTGAACCGGATTTTTTCCTGCACCTGCGCACTGTGCGCCGGGTCTTCGAGGTGCGTGAATAGAAACGCCTCGGGCGGCGGGCTGATCGTGGCGAGCTTGGTGAAGAACGCGCGCGTCGTCTCGTTCAGGCGCATCGGCGGCTGCCAGTTCCCGACCTTGGCGACGGCGGCGGCAAGATGGACAATCGCGTTGTCGGGCTGCGGGCGCGAACCGTGCCCGCTCGTGCCCTTCGCGGAAAGCAGCGTGGTGCGCGGTACTTTTTCCGTGGTGGCCACGGCGACAAAATCCACTTTCCCTTTCACTTCGTTGATGCGCCCGCCTTCGTTCAGCGCGAATTCACATTCAATTTCGTCCCAATGTTTCGCCACCATGAAATCGATGCCCAGATGCGTCGTCCCTTCTTCACCCGCCTCGGCGAGAAAAATCACGTCGCGGTCGAGCGGCACTTTCAACCGGTGCAGTTGCAGAAAAACCTCCAGGCAGGCGCTCGCCATCCCTTTGTCGTCCGCCGCACCACGCCCGTAAATATACCCGTCCTTGATCACGCCGCCGAACGGCTCCACCGTCCACTTCTCGCGCTCCACGCCGACGACATCCAGGTGGCCCATGAAGCAGCAGCGGTTTCTTTTTGCCATTGCCCTTGAGGCGGGCGACGAGGTTGCCGCGCCCGGTTTCCAGCTCGAAGATCTCGGCGGCAATGCCCTCACGTTCGAGAAAGGCTTTGAGATATTCCGCGCCCTTGGTTTCGTTGCCGGGCGGATTGCGGGTGTCCACGCGGATGAACCCTTGCAGCATGTTCACCAATTCCTGGTGCGCGGCGGTGAAGTCAGGCGCGGGTGATTGCGCCGGCAGCGGCCGGGCGCACAGGGAGACAGCCACCGCGACGGCGACCAAGGCGGCACACTGCATCCGGCGGGAGGAAATGGACTGCATGGCGGAAGGGAACACGATTCAATCAGTGCCGTCCAGATTATGTGGGATCCGGCTCAGCGTTTTCCCGGACCGCGACTGGGTCGTCCCCGACCAGCCGCAGCACCTCGAAACGGCAGTTGAACTCGCGACAAACAAGCACAGGAGACGCACAAAAATGAGGGATTTGGCTCAAGGCACGTCGGCTCTGGCTGACCTCGCGGCGGAATGAACGTGATGGGTTTACCCGTTTGGAATTCCTTGATTTTGTGTCTTTTGTGCCTTTTTGTGGCAATTCCAACCGTCGCTCCTTGGTTTGTCTCCGTGGCCATTCACAGCAAACCTGCTGCGGCTGGTCCCGCGCGGGCGGGACCCGCAGTCCGGGGCGTTCACTCCCGGCTGCGGGTCTTGTCCGCGGTCGGAAAATCGGCGGGCACTTTCTGTTTCACTTTGCCGGTGGCGGCCCATTCCGCGCCGCGCTGCAGGGTCGTGGCCGCGCCCACGCACTTCAACGCCTCCACGCTGTGCCCGAGCGTGGTGTGCAACACGCGGCCCTTGCCGTAAGGAATCACCATGAGCATCGGCTCGTCCTCGCCGGAGCCGTTGGATTCGGTCGAAGAAAAGGCCGTGGCCAGCACGGTGACGTTTTCCGCCGGGCCGCGCAGCCGGTCATACAGCTCATCCTTTACGTGCCGCCATTTTTCGGGCAGTCCGTTCGTGATGGGATGATTCGGCTCGCGCGTCACGATCAGAAAATCATGCTGCGCGCCGTGGCTGCCGCCGCGTCCGGGCGAGGTGTCCTTCACAATCTTGCCGTCGCGCACGCGCAGATACGGGCCGGATTTCTCGGTGCGCCCGCCCCAGCCACCGACGCCGATCATCTCGTTGTATTCCTTCCATTCGGGAAACGCGTTGTCCGCCGCATGCACGCTGACAAAGCCGCCGCCGCCTTTCACGTAATCAACCAACGCCTGCTTCGTTTCTTCGCTCCATGGCTCGCCGTTGTAATTCGAGACGATCACCTTGTAGTCGGCGAACTTCGGCTTGAAAGTGCTCATGTCGCCGCCTTTCGCTGGCGACGTGGCAACCTCCACGGTGAACTCGCCGGAGTCCTCCAGGATTTTCTTGATGACGGGCGTGGTGTTTTTCCAGTCGTGGTTGTTCTGGCCGTCGAGGATGAGCGCCTTCAGGGGCGCGGCGTGCGCGGTGGAGGCGAACATGAGCGTGGTGCAAATGGTGGTGAGCGGAGACAATATTTTCATAAAGTGGTGGGTGGATAAAACCATGGCCGAAGCCGGATGGCCACTGATTTTGCGCGATGGGACCTTACACGGTCCATCCCACTCACTCCAACCCTCTCCCCCACTGGGGCTGAGGGAGCCGGCAACAAGACCGCACGGTTGATCTGAAGTTCCGGAAGTTCTCGCTTGCACCCTCGCCTCCCGAGCCTCGCGCACTCGAATGCCACGGGTGGCTCGGCACTCCCGCCCCCGGACCGCGGTTTGTCCCAAACCGCAGCGCGTTGCCAGCAAACCCGCGTTGAGGATTACCTGGACTGCCTCGGTTCCGCCACGCGCTGCGAGTTGGGACAACTCGCGGTCCGGCTCAGTCGCGTGCTTCGCGGCGTTGAGCGAATCTTGGATTCTCCCGGACGCCCTTGCAGGAAATTGGCTTGCGCTCTTGCGCGACCTTCTGGTTGACGCGCGCGCCGGGCAGGAGTTAGTTTCTGCGTAATCCCGGCGTCTCGCCACGCATCACGGCGGCACCGGGACTCCAACATGATTCGTGTCCTCGGAACAGCGAAGCAGGCGTGCGACGGTTTCACGCGCCGGGAAATGCTGCGCCTGGGCGGGCTGTCGCTGCTGGGGCTGTCGCTCGAGGATTTGTTGCGCGCGGAGCAGGCACAAGGGGTCGTTCCCGCGCGGGGCAAGGCCAAGTCGGTCATCCTCCTTTACCTCTTTGGCGGGCCGGCCGTGCAGGAGACCTTCGATCCAAAGCCCAACGCGCCGCTTGAATTTCGTGGTGAGTTCGGCTCGATCCCCACCTCCGTGCCCGGCGTGCATTTCTGCGAATACCTGCCGCGGATGGCGAAGTGGATGCACCGCTCCACGCTCATCCGTTCGGCGACGCACGACATGAACGATCACAGCGCCGGCCTGCTGTACACCATGTCCGGCGCCCCGCCCGACAAGCTCGAATCGCTCGTGCCCACGCTGGCCACGCAGGCACCAAGCATGAACAGTGTCATCGAGTATCTCGCGCGCCATGAACGCCGCACGATGCCTGCCAGCGTCTGGATGCCGTGTTATCCCGGCTGGGGACAGAAGATCACGCGACCGGGACCGTTCGCCGGCTGGCTCGGCCGCCGATGGGATCCGTTGATCACCGATTGCGAATTGCGCGACACCTACACCGCGAAAGATTTCTACGATGTGCAACGTCATGCCACCGGGCGCATTGTGCCGTTGGGAACGGAGTTGAATTCCGACATCACCTTGGATCGGTTTAACAGTCGACGGAAACTTGCCGAGCAACTGCACGCGCAGACCGGGCGCGTCGGTAATTCCGATGCCTATGAACGCTTCGACGATTATCAGCGGCGCGCCTTCGATATTCTTGCGGACACCAGTTCCACTGACAGTCCGTGGCGCGCGTTCGATCTCGGCGGCGAGAAGCCGGCGACCCGCGATCGCTACGGCCGGCATCTGTATGGCGAGGCGGCGCTCACGGCGCGGCGCATGGTCGAGCGCGGCGTGCGCTTCGTGACGGTGTGTTGGGAGTGTTTCGACAAGACTGGCGGCGACCCGACGGCGTGGGACACACACGAGCGGCATTTTTCCATTATGAAGGACTGGCGGCTGCCATCGCTCGACCAGGTTTACTCGGCACTCTGTGAAGACCTGGAGGCGCGCGGGTTACTCGAGGAAACCCTGGTGGTGGTGATGGGCGAAATGGGCCGCTCGCCGAAAGTAAACGCGCGTGCCGGCCGTGATCATTGGTCGTATCTTTACAACATTCTACTCACGGGCGCGGGCGTGAAACAAGGTTACGTCCACGGCGCATCCGACGACAAGGCGGAGCGGCCCACGGCGAATCCCGTCACGCCGGCGGATTTCATCGCCACGTTGTATGCCGCGATGGGCATTGATCCCGCGGCGCTCCTCGAGGATTCCGGCGGACGTCCGCGCCCGATGACGCCGGGCGGCACGGTGATTCGTGAGATCGTGGGTTAGCCGTTCATTTGGAAACTCTCTTCTTGTAGGAGACGAGGTGACGAGTCTCAAATGTCTTTGGTTTCTGAAGTATTAGTTAGAGACTCCTCAGGTCGTCTCCTACGAACCAGTTTCGAATTTTAAATCCGGCACCTCAGCGATTCCACGAGACGATTCCGCCCAGCTTGAACATGGCGCGTACGGCGGTGCTGACCCACTCCGGAGGGGGCAACTGGTAGCCGAAGAAATGCTTCGAGTTCATCGCCGCCACGCGGCCCTCGATCTTGGAAACCGTCCCGACCCAGGCTCCGGCGGGAAGTTCCCCCACCCGGCGCTTCACGAACTCGACTTCGGGTAGTCCCCATCCCAGGTGAACTCGAGGACGCGCCCGTCCTTGACGATGATCAGGAGGGTTTGTCCGTCGGACAGTTGGATGGGTTCCGGTTCGCGCATGATTCAGCTAATGGGCCATTTGATCGCGCCAGGACCGCGAGCAGAGGAAAAAGGAAGGTGCAATCCGGCGAACCCTGCGCCGCTTGCAGCGCTCAATACGACTTGTTTCTCATTTCTGGATTTCTTTTTGCAACCGTTGCACTGCGAACCAAATCCCCCCGGCAATGAGCAACTGCGCAAATGGGACTTCGATGGGAGAATTGTCAATGCCAGACAGGCTCCCCCTGATTAGCGCGTAAATTCCTGAAAGCCGGAAAAAAGTGATGTGGGGCTCATTTTTGTTTGACATTTATATAGATAATATGTCTATATATCTGCCTGGGCCCCGCCCCCCGATCCAAAGCAAGACCCCCTTTCACCTCGACGCCCGGCCCTTGGAGGAAATGGCGTCGCCGCACGCGGGCCTCCTGGCCGCCTCCCGCGCGCTGCGTTCCCTCAAAATCCCCGAACTGGCCAGCGCCAATCTCCAGTTCAAGTCCCGCAAGCGCGGCTTCACCGAGGACCAGTTCGTCGAATCCCTCCTCCTGCTTCAGGTCGCTGGCGGCGACTGTCCGGATGATGTCTCCATTTTTACCAACGACACCTGCCTGGTGCGGGGATTGGGTTACACGCTGCCCAAAGCCACGGCGCTGCGGGAGTTTCTGCATCGCTTTCACGATGCGTCCATCGCCGCCACGCGGCCGGCCCGCGAGACGCAAAAGAGCTTCCTCCTGCCCAGCAGTGCCGGCGTGAGCGGGTTGCAAAATGTCCAGGCCGGAATGGTGCGCCGGGTGGCCAAACTCTATGCGCAGGCGGGCGAGCCCTTGAAGATCGCCACCGTGGACATGGACGCGACGATCATCGAAAGCCACAAGGAAAATGCCCGGCCCCATTATGAATGGGGGCCGGGGATACCAGCCGATGGTGGCGGTGTGGGCGGAAGCCGACCTGGTGGTGGCCGATGAATTCCGCGACGGCCATGTCCCCGCCAAGCAGGAACCCCGGACGTGTGCCCGGCAGGCTTTTGCCACCCTGCCGGACACCGTGGGTCAGCGGTTTTTTCGTGGGGACTCCGCCTGCCATGAGAACGATTTGATCGGCTGGCTAAAGCATCCGGACCGCCAGCAGGAGCCGGGCGGCCGGATCGGTTTCGCGATCAGCGCGGTCATGAGTGAGGCGCTCCAGCAAGCGGTCCGGAAGGTTGTTGAGCAGCAGTGGCAGACCCTCACCACGGAAGCCGATGGCACGTTGCGCCAATGGGCGGAGGTCGAATTTGTTCCCGGCGCGGCCAGCGAGAAAAAGGACAGTCAGCCGTTGCGGCATGTCGGGTTGCGCCTGCTCAAGCCCCAAGGGGTGCTCTTTGCCGACGGTTCGGATCGCCCTCACCATGCGGTGGTGACGAATCTGGATTGGGCCGGTGCCCGGCTCTTGCAGTGGCAGCGGGAGAAGGCTGGGACGGTGGAGCCTGTGCATGACGAGGTTAAGAACGCCTTGGGTGGCGGGCACATGCCCTGTCAGCATTTCCAGGTCAACGCCGCGTGGTTCAAGTTGTCCTTGCTGGCCTACAATCTGGTCAGCGCGATGCGCCGGCTCTGTTTGGATCCCGAAGAAAGGACGGTGCGGTTGAAGAGGTTTCGGCTGCTGGTGATCAACCTGGCCGGTCGGATGAGCCGTTTTCAATGCACGCTGCGGTTGCGCTTTTGCGCTTCACCCCAAGCCATCGCCCGGGTGTTGAAGGTCTGGGAGGTGTTTGCGCTGCCGACCCAGGCGACCGCCTACAAGTAGCGGCGACCAGACATTATTCGCCATTTGAAAACTCGTCCGGCCCCGCGTGCGGGGTCGTCGGACGGGTTTGGTCGCGCGTTGAACAAAAGGCCGAAAACCGGGTGCTTGCCCCCTTGCAAAACCCGCAAATATTCCCACCGAAGGCCGCTGGCCGCCTCACCCAGCCGAGTTGTCCGCGCCAATTTATTCCGCACCATGCTGACGCGCTGATTTGGAAATCAACAGGGCTATTGACCGACTTTGGGTTGTTGCTACTATGCGCCGACTTTTGACATGAGATTGATTTGTATTTTAACGGTGGCGATGCTGGTTGCCAGCCTCCGCGTGCAGGCGCAACCGGAATTCGTTAATGGCTTCAACGTCATTGTGGACGACACGGTCATCACCATTAAAGACGTGCAAGCGCTGGTCGGCCCGGCCATCGATTTGTTGGAGCGCCAATACGAGCGGCAGCCCGCCTTGCTCCGCCAGAAAGTGAGGGATGCCGAGCGGGACGGCATTGAGCAACTCGTCGAGCACCAGTTGATCCTGAAGGATTTCAAGAGCTTGGGGTACGCGCTTCCGGAAAGCGTCATCGACGAGTTCGTCAACGATCGCATCCGGGAACAGTTCGGCGACCGGCTCAAGATGACCCAGACCCTGCATGCGCAAGGAAAGACCTTCGAATCCTTTCGGCGGCAGGTTGGTGAAAGCGCGGTCGTCCGCCACCTTTCGGAGAAGAACGTCTCGTCGGCCAGCCTCATCTCGCCCTACAAGATCGAACAATACTACGTGACCAACCACGAGCAGTTCAAAATGGCGGACCAGATCAAACTTCGCATGATTGTCATCAACCAGACCAGCGGCAGCACGCCGGGTCATGCCAAGAAATTGGCGGACGAAATCCAGCGCAAGCTCGAGGAAGGCGCCTCGTTCAAGGAGATGGCGGCGATCTACTCCGAAGGGTCGCAGCGTGCCCAAGAGGGTGATTGGGGCTGGGTCGAGAGCACTGTCCTGCGAAAAGAACTGGCGGACGTCGCCTTCGCGCTCAAACCCGGTGCCCAGAGCGGCGTGGTCGAAACGCCGGAAGCGTGTTATCTGATGCTCGTTGAGGAAACCAAGCCCGCGCACCTCAAGACCTTGTCCGACGTGCGGGAAGAGATCGAGAAAACCCTGCTGGCCCAGGAACGCGCCCGGCTGCACAAGAAATACATCGATCGCCTCAAGAACAAATCGTTCGTCCGATATTTCTAGGCCGCGCCGGGAGGCTGGGGCCAACTGTGGAGGCGGGTCTTCGTCCGCCGACTCCGGGTCAATCTGAATTTCAAGACCATGACTGGCTGGACTGGCATCACTTTGGGCGACGTGACCGGCATTGGCCCCGAGGTCGTCCTCAAAGCACTCGCCACCGAGCTTGACTCCGGGGACACGCGTTTCCTGTTGATCGGCGATGAGGCCCGGGCGCGTCGGCTCAACGAATGCCTGCAACTCAACCTGCCGCTCCAAACCTATGCGAGCCCATCTGCCGCGGGACGAATTTTTCTGCACCACCCGCCGGGCGAACCGTTGCCGGCTGATTTGCCGCCCGGTGCGTCGGCGGCGGCACGGGCCGCCCTCACCTGGCTCGCCGACGGAGCGCAACGTTGCCTGCGTGGCGAGATGGACGCGCTCGTCACGGCGCCGGTGAACAAGGCGGCCATCCTGCGCACCGGCATCCCATTTGTCGGGCAAACCGAATTTCTCTCCCAACTGGCCGGCACGGAACGCACCACGATGATGTTACTGGGCGACGATGGGCGGGGGCATTGGTTGCGAGTGGCGCTGGCCACGACCCATGTGCCGTTGAAACTGGTGGCCGACGCGCTGCGGCAACCCCGGATTGAACTGGCCATCGAACTGGCCGCGCAAGCCTGTCGTGACCTCGGCCTGCCGCGGGCGCGCGTGGGTGTCTGCGGGCTGAACCCGCATGCCGGCGAGGGCGGTGAACTCGGGACGGAAGAACTCACGACGATTGCTCCTGCGGTGCGTGCCGCCCAGGTGCGCGGGATCGAAGTGGCGGGGCCGCTGGCGGCGGACACCTTGTTTTACCATGCGTTTCAGGGTGAGTTCGACGCCGTGGTGGCGATGTATCATGACCAGGGGTTGGTGCCCCTGAAAATGATCGGCTTTGAGACCGGCGTGAACTGGACGCTCGGTCTGCCCTTCATTCGCACCTCACCCGACCATGGCACGGCGTACGATATTGCGGGTACGGGCCAGGCAAATCCGGCCAGCATGGCGACCGCCATCCGCCTGGCCGGGAAACTGGCCCACCGCCCGGCCTAAGAGCCAGTCTGAAAAATGGGTGGGACGGGCTACCAGCCCGTTTTCGGTGACCACCTGCCGCCGAAAAGCCCGGCGGGCTGGTAGCCCGCCGGAACAGGCCAGTGGCCGGTTCTACCCAGCATGGGATTTTCAGAAAGACTCTAATTCTAATTCGCTTCCAAGATGAACGCAAACGAGTGCTCGGCCCCCTCATCTCAGCCCCCGAACATTGAATTAAGCGGTTATGCTTCTTTCTCGCCCGCGACGGAGGAGTGGGGAAAGAATTGAGGAGAGGGGAAATCATCCGCTTCAAATCTGGAGGAAGCAATTTGGTTTTGGACGGGGGAAAAATTGAACGTTTTGCCTCGCGAATGACTCTGAACAGAATGATTACAACTTGTTCGTCGCGAGCATGGCGCGCCTTGATTTCGGGCGTATTTCCCTCACCCAAAAGGGCTAGTACCGCCGCCGAATAACAAGTTGCAATCAAGTTTCTCGCCCGTATTATCTGCGCGACTTATTTTGGAATGCGACAATTTCTAACCATTGCGAGCAACGCGTTTATGGAACTGGTGCGCCAGCCCGTCTTCTTGCTGCTCATGTGTACCTCGTCCGGGTTTGAAGTGTTCCTGGCCGTGGTCCCTTATTTTGGATTCGGCGACGATCCAAAAATGGTGAAGGATTCCGTGCTGGCGGTGATGTTTTTGACCGGGCTGTTCGGGGCGGTGCTGACCGCTTCCGCCTCGGTGGCCCATGAAATCCGCTCCGGCACCGCGCTGGCGGTGCTGTCCAAACCTATCGGACGCGCCCAGTTTCTCCTGGCGAAATACGTGGGACTGGCTGCCGCGCTGACTCTGCTGACGTATGTCAACACGCTCGCCGCCCTGTTGGCCGGCCGCATGGCGTTCGATGCGTACGGCGACGCGGACACTGTGTCGCTTGCCATTTTCTTCGGCGGGATGGCGCTCGCCTATTTGGTCGCCGGGTTCAGCAATTATTTCCTGCGCCGGCCGTTTGTGGCGGACGCGGTGTTCGGGATGGTCGTGATGAGCACGCTGGCGTTTGTGGTGATCGTGTTTTTTACCCAGTTGAAAAAGCCGTTTAACGAGGTGGGGGAAGTGGATTGGCGCATGGTCAAGGCAGCGGTCCTGATCCTGTTCGCCCTGTTCATCCTGGCCGGTCTGGCCCTGGCCTGTTCCACCCGCTATGAAATGATCCCCACGCTGGCCATTTGTTCGAGCCTGTTCCTGCTCGGCTTGATGTCGGAATATCTCTTTGGCCCGCGCGCCCAGGCCGGTTCGCTCTGGGCTTCACTGCTGCATACCGTGGTGCCCAACTGGCAGTTGTTCTGGCTCGCCGACGCGCTCGAAACCGGCAAGCTCGGGATCCCGTGGAGCTACGTCGGCAAGGCCTTCGGCTACATGCTGGGCTACCTCGGTGCCTCGCTGGCGGTGGCGTTGGTTTTGTTCGAGGATCGCGAGTTGAACTGAGCATTGTCATGGATCGCAACATTAAGAAAAACGGACTGATCAATCTGCTGGCCCTGCTGGTCATCGGCACCGCCAGCCAGGTGCTGGCCCACAAGTCGACGTCCTACGCGGACGAAGCGGGACTGGTCTTCCTGGTCTTTGGCTTCCTCGTCGCGGCAATCAGCTATTTTCAGATGCGGCTCGAGGAAAGCGAGCGGCTGGAAAAACTGGAATACGACGAACTGAAGAAGGACGTCCACGCCAGCACCCTGTTCACTTCCGAGCCGACCGATGCCCTGCGCGCGCGGCGCAACCGCGAACAATTCGAGCGCTGGTTCGTGCCGGCCCTGACCATCCTGATCTTCCTGCTGCAAGCGGGCGCGGCGTACTGGTTGTATAAACGCCTCGCGAAGGCCACGCCGGTGGTGATCGACAATCCGAGGCTCTACATGTCGCTTTACGGGGCGTTCGCCTTGGTGCTGTTTTTGCTGGGCAAGTACTCCGCCGGCATTGCGCGGTTGGAAGGACAGCGCCTCCTGCGGCCTGCCGCCAGTTACATGTTGTTGGGGGCCTATTTCACGTTCATCGTGACGTTGAGCATCGCCGTCTCCATAGGCGGCTACTTGACGGTTGATCTTTATGTCGCCCGCGCTCTGGGAATCGTGCTCGCGCTCACCGCGCTGGAAACCCTCGTCAGCCTGGTGCTGGAAATCTACCGGCCGCGGGTCAAGGGCAAGGAGTCCGGCATTCTTTACGAGAGCCGCCTGATCGGCCTGCTCGCCCAACCGGAAGGACTCTTCACCACCGCCGCGCAAGTGCTCGATTATCAGTTCGGCTTCAAAGTTTCCAACACCTGGTTTTTTCGCTTCCTCAAAAAGGCGCTGCTCTGGCTGATCCTCCTGCAACTAGCCGCGCTCTCCCTTTCCAGTTGCTTCATTTTCATCGAGCCGGGCGAGGAAGGTTTGCTCGAACGCTGGGGCAGCCCGGTCGCGGGCCGCGCGGTGCTGAAACCCGGCCCGCACTTGAAATTCCCCTGGCCGATGGACACGGTGATCCGCCATTACACCCAACAAATTCAAAGCTTCACCGTCGGCGTGGTGCCCCATCCGGAGCGCGAGAAGGCCTTGTCACTGGTCTGGACGATGGCCCACAACAAGGAAGAGTTCAACATGCTGGTGGCTGCGCAGGACACCGCCACCAACAATCCCGCCGGCGGCAAACCCACCGAACAAGCCGTGCCGGTCAGCTTGTTGACCGTGAGTATTCCCGTGCAATACCGCGTGAAGGATGTCCTGGCTTGGGAATACAATTTCACCGACGCCGGGACGCTGTTGGAAAAACTGGCGACCCGCGAGGTCGTCCGCTATCTCGTCGGCGTTGATTTGAATGACATCATGTCGGTCGGCCGCGAGGCCGCCGCCCGTGAGTTGCAGCGGTCCATTCAAAAACGCGCGGACGAACTGAAGCTCGGGGTGGAAGTGCTGTTTGTCGGGCTGCAAGACATTCATCCACCGGTGCCGGTGGCCGACGCTTATGAGATGGTGATCGGGGCCCTCCAGGAAAAGGAAATCATGATCCTCAAATCCGAAAGCTACAAGAGTTTGCAGGTGCCCTACGCCACGGCGCGGGCGGCCCAGCGGACGAATGAAGCGTCGGCGTACGCCCTGCGCACGGTTCCGCTGGCGGAAGCCAAGGCGGCACGGTTCGCCAACCAAATCATCGCCTACCAAGCCTCGCCGCGGGCGTACACCGAACGCGCTTATCTCGCGGCCCTGATCCGCGGTTCCGCGGGCGCGCGCAAATACGTTCTCTCCGTCACCAATACCCACGATGTCATCCTGATGAATCTCGAAGACAAGACGCGGGTTGACATGGAAGATGTGATGGTGACGCCGCCGACGCCCGTGACCAAGTGATTTGAAATGAAGCAAAACCGTTGAACTGAATTTATGAAACGAAATTATCTCTCGGTGGCGGTGGGCGTCATCCTGCTGCTGATCTTTGCGGCGCTGCTGGTTTCCTACCAAGTGCGCCAGACTGAAGTCGCCGTGGTCACGACGTTCGGCGAGGCTTCCTCGCAGGCGATCAAGGCCGGACTGCACTTCAAGCTGCCGTGGCCGATTCAAAAAGTGGTCAAGTTCGACAGCCGGGTGCAAAACTTCGAGGAGAAGTTCGAAGAAACCCCCACTCGGGACGGCAAGAACCTGCTGATCATGGTTTATGCCGGCTGGAAGATTGTGGATCCGGGCGCATTTTTGAAAAGTTTCCCCTCCGGGGGCGCCGCCGCCGCCGAATCCACCCTCGAAAGCTGGGTGCGCAGCTCCAAGAACGCCGTCGTGGGCCAGCATCCGTTCTCCGACTTCGTCTCCACCGACCCCGAAAAATTGAAGTTTACCCAGATCGAAAGCGAAATCCTCGCCAAGGTCAAAGTGGAGGCCCTGGGTAAAGCCGGCATTGAAGTCGCCTTCCTGGGCATCAAACGACTCGGGTTGCCGGAAAGCGCCAGCCAGCGGGTCTTCGACCGCATGCGCGAGGAGCGGATGCGCCTGGTGACGCAATACGAAGGTGAAGGTGAGGCGCAGGCGAAATCCATCCGCACCACCGCCGACCGCGACCGCGAGGAAATCATCTCGAAGGCCGAGAAGGAAGCCATCCGCATCCGCGGCGAAGGGGACGCCGAAGCCGCCAAATCGCTGGCGGTGTTCGAAAAGGAACCGGAGTTGGCCGTGTTTTTATTTCGGCTGGAAGCCCTTGAAAAAGTGACCAAGGATCGCACGACGTTGATCTTTGACGAGCGCACCCCGCCGTTTGACCTGCTGAACAAGCAGGTGGCACCGGCACCGGCCAAGCACCCTTAAATCTTTCGCTGCGCATGAGCAATCCCGACGAACATCCCGATCCCGATCACCCGCAGCCGCACGCCAAGGCTCCCGCCACGCGGGCTCCGGTCGCGGGGGTGGCGCCAGAAGATGTCGGCACCCAGGCGCTGCAGGAGGCGCTCAAGAGCAGTTTCGTCATCGTCAAGGTCATCATGGGCATCTTGGTGGCGTGTTTCTTCGGGTCGGGATTTTTCACCGTCCAACCCGACCAGCAGGCCATTATCCTGCGCTTCGGCGAACCGCTCGGCACCGGCACCGGACAACTGCTGCAACCCGGCGCGCACTGGTCCATCCCCTATCCGGTGGATGAAATCGTCCGGATTCCCATCAAGAAAATTCTCACCGCGACTTCCACGGTCGGCTCCCGGGCGGAATCCGCGGAGGAGGAGGAACTTCGCGACAAGAACGAGCACATGTTGCCCGCCCCGAACGAACCGTTGAAAAACGGCGTCGATGGCTACACCATTACGGGTGACCGCAGCATCATTCATGTGCGGGCCACCTTGCGCTATCGCATCAGCGACCCGCTCGCCTATGAGCTGGGTTTGCTCAACGCCCCCGCCCTCGTGACCAACCTGCTCAACAACGCCATCCTGTTTGCCTCCGCCGGTTTTGCCGCCGACGACGCCCTGCGCAAGGAAGTCACCCGTTTCAAGGAAATCGTCCAGGCCCGGGTGAACGACCGCATCGCCGCGCAAAAGCTCGGCATTGCCGTTGATTCGCTCGAGGTGAAAGCCGTCACCCCGCGCCAGACCAAGATGGCGTTCAATGAAGTCATCAATGCGGAGCAGGGCAACCAAAAGACCATTCTGGCCGCCCAGGGTTATGCCAAACGATTGCTGAATGAAGCCCAAGGCGAGGCCGACGCGCGCATCAATGCGGGCAAGACCGACCGGACCCGTACGATCCAAACCATCGAAGGCGACGCCAATTATTTCCAGAATCAGCTCCCGTTTTATCAAAAAAATCCCGACTTATTTGTGCGCCAGCGGCAGACGGTCGCCCTGCAGAACGTGATGACGAACGTCCATGACAAATTCTTTTTGCCCAACCGTTCTGATGGCCAGCCACGCGAATTGCGTTTGCAACTGAATCGCGAACCCCGTCGGGAATCTTTCCGTCAATGAGGCCGAACACTCTCTGAACCAAATCTATGAGCCGCCCTGAACATAGCCACGATCATGATCATCACCACCACGATGGCGACCACGACCATGAGTATCACCAGGATCAGGACGCCGAGGATTGCGCGAGTTGCGGACACGACCACGAGCACACCCCGGTGCATCTTCAGCAAACGCTGGTCGGCCTGATCTTCATCGTAAATTCCTTTCTCGTGGACTGGTTTTTCCCGAAGGGCGACATGGTGTCGGCGGCCAGCGCCATGGTGGGCGCCATCATTCTCGGTTATCCCATCGTCTGGATCTCCATCAAGGACATCCGCAAAGGCATTCTCAGCATCAATGAACTGGTCAGCCTGGCGGTGCTCGCCGCCTTCGCGTCCGGCGATTACAAGACCGCCGGCATCGTCGCTTTTTTCATGCTGATGGGCGAAATCATTGAAACCCGCACGGCGGATGGCGCGCGCGCTTCCATTGAATCGCTCATCAAGCTCACCCCCACCAAGGCCCGCCGCCTGACCGCGACCGGCGAGGAGGAAGTGCCGGTCAAAGATCTCGCGATCGGCGATGTGATTCGCGTCCGGCCCGGCGACAACGTGGCGGCGGATGGTGTCATCATCAGCGGCCAAAGCTCGCTGAACCAGGCGAACATCACGGGTGAATCGCTGCCCGTGGACAAAAAAGTCGGCGAGGATGTTTTTGCCGGGACGATCAACCTCACGGGGGTCATGGAAATCCGCGTCAACCGTGCCGGCCATGACTCGACGCTCGGCAAAGTCCGCGACCTCATTCTCGCCGCGGAAAAAACCAAGCTCCCGATCATGAAGATCGTGGACGAGTATATGGTTTACTACACGCCGCTCGTGCTGGTCATCGCCGCGTTGGTCTGGGCGTTCACCACGGATTTAAACCGGGTCATCGCCGTGCTCGTCGTCTCTTGTCCCTGTGCGTTCATTCTGGCGACACCCACCGCGATGGTTGCGGCGCTCTCCGCCGCCGCGCGGTTGGGCATCTTGATCAAGAACGTCAGCGACATCGAACTGGCCGCCAAGATCAACGCCTTCGTCTTCGACAAGACCGGGACGCTCACCACCGGCAAACTCGCGGTCAGCCGGCTCGCGCCGCTCGGCGAGGTCAAGCCCGCGGAGTTGCTGCACATCGCCGCCACCGCGGAAAAATACAGCAACCATCCCACGGCCAAGGCGCTGGCCCAACTCGCCGAGGAAGCCGGCGTAAAGCTGGGCGAGCCGCAGAATTTCGCCGAGACCGCCGGGCGCGGCATCAAGGCCCACGTGGACGGAACCGTGGTGGTGATTGGGCGGGCGCAATGGTTGAAGGACAACGGCGTCCCGGAAGAGTTTACCAAGTCGGTGGACTTGAATGAGACGGAAGGGTTCAGCCTGTTGTTCGTCGCCCGCAATGGCCATTGCATCGGCTGGATCGGCTTGCAGGATCAGACGCGCCCCGAAGCGCGTGAATCGCTGGCCGGCTTGCTCGAGAGTGGCGTCCGCCGCGTTGCCATGGTTTCCGGTGACCGCCAACCGGTCGCCGCCCGGGTGGCGCAGGAAATTGGCTGCACCGAAGTCCTGGCCGATTGCCTCCCTCAAAACAAAGTGGAGTTTGTGCATGCAATGAAAAGCAAGGGCTACCGCGTGGCCGTCGTGGGTGACGGCGTGAACGACGCACCGGCCTTGGCGGCGGGTGACATCGGCATCGCGATGGGAGCGGCGGGCAGCGAGGTGGCCATCCACAGCGCGACCATTGCGCTCATGAACAATGATCTGCGGCGCCTGCCCTTCCTGGTGCGGCTCTCACGCATGACCCGCACGGTGATCAATCAGAATTTCCTCTTTGGCGTTTTCTTCATCATCGGCGGGCTGACCCTGGCCGCGATGGGGAAAATCAACCCGATCATTGCCGCCCTCATGCACAATGCCGGCTCGCTGCTCGTGATCTTTAACAGCGCCCGCCTCGTGCGCCAGGGCGAGGAATTGGAACCGTTCAAGGCGGGATCGGCACCCACCGATGATCCGGGCCACACCCACGGCCAGACCGTCCAGCCCACGCCCCGGCTCACGACCAAACTGGCGTAACCTTGCCTTGCCATGATTGCCACTGAACTCTCGCCGCCGCCCCCCCGCGTTTCCCCTTCGTCCGAGCCCATCGTCGTCGTGCGCGGGTTGACCAAGATTTTCAAGGACTTTTGGGGCCGCCCCAAGGCGCGTGCGGTGGACAATGTCGATTTTGAAGTGCGACGCGGAGAGGTGCTCGGCTTGCTCGGGCCAAACGGCTCGGGCAAATCGACGACGGTCAAGATGCTGCTCGGCTTGCTCTATCCGACCAAGGGGCACATCGAAGTGTTCGGCCATTCGCCGCGCCACGTCGCCACCAA
>JAYUBJ010000355.1:0-5488 GCA_043740915.1 Verrucomicrobiota bacterium | reverse complement strand
TCCCGGACGAAATAATCCGCCATCTTGAACCCATTCCAACGTGTCAACCCATTCACCTTTCTCTCGGATGTTTAGCCGGCGTTCGTTCCTTCTCTCGTGGCTCGTGCTCGGTGCGTGCGCGAGTACGCTTTTGGCGCAGTCGAAATCCGCGGAACGCCAGACCATCATGCTGCCCATGCGCGATGGCGTGAAGCTGGCCACGGATTTTTATTTGCCCAACGGCCCGGGCCCGTGGCCGGTCGTCCTCGCGCGCACTCCCTATAACAAGGACTTCGGCCTCGACGCGCACAAGCAATTCACCTCGCACGGCTTTGCCTTTGTGTCCCAGGATTCGCGCGGACGTTTCAAGTCCGAGGGCAAGATCATGGCCTACGACGCCGACGGTTGGTCCGGCGGCCTCGGTGATGGCTACGACACTGTCGAGTGGATCGCCACGCAGTCGTGGTCCAACGGCAAAGTGGGCACGTGGGGTGGATCGGCGTTGAGCATCGCGCAATATCTGATGGCCGGAGCCAGTCCGCCGCATCTCCTGGCGCAACATCTCAATGTGGGCGCGCCCAGCATGTATCGGGACGTCGTTTATCGCGACGGTGCGTTCCGAAAAAATCTCATCGAAGAATGGCTCAAATCCCAAAAGTTCGATCCCGCGCAACTCCAAGCCTGGAAAAGCCATCCGACGCAGGACGCGTACTGGCTAGAGCGCGATACTCCGTCGCGTTGGAAAAAGGTCAATGCCGCGGGCGTGCACATCGGCGGTTGGTATGATGCCTTTACCCAAGGCGTGCTCGACGCTTACATGGGTTATCAGAAGAAGGGCGGATCGCGGGCGCGCGGCAATCAAAAGCTGGTGATCGGTCCGTGGCCGCACGCGGTGTTTCAACGCAAGGCAGGGATCGTGGAATTTCCCGCGAACGCCTCGGCGCCGCCGCAACCGCTGCACGATCCCCTGCTCTTCTTCGACCATTTTCTGAAAGGTACGGATAACGGTTATGCGGCCTATCCATCGGTGGCGTATTACACCATGGGCGACACCTCGACGCCCGGCGCACCGGGGAATGTGTGGCGGAGCGCCGCATCGTGGCCGCCGGATTCGCGCAAGCAAGGGTGGCGTTTTGCGGCGAGCGGCGAACTTTTGGACCCGCAGGCTCCGCGCGAAGCGAAGTCCGCGAAATTTCTGGCCTACACTTATGATCCCGCCAATCCCACGCCGACGGAGGGCGGCAATCACGGCGGCACCCTGCAAACCGGCCCGCGGGATCAACGGACCGTCGAGGCCCGCAAGGACGTGCTGTTGTTTACCTCCAAAATCCTCACCCAACCGCTCGAGGTGACCGGTCGGGTGCGCGCGAAGCTCTGGGTGGCGAGCGATTGTCCGGACACAGATTTCACGGTGAAGCTGTGCGATGTGCATCCCGACGGATTAGTGCTGAACATTTGCGACGGCCTGGTGCGCATGAAATATCGCCGCAGTCTGCGCAAACCGGAATTGATCCGCGCCGGTGCGGTCTATCCGGTGGAGGTGGATTTGTGGTCCACGAGTTTTGTGTTCAACGCGGGGCATCGTCTGCGCGTGGAAGTGGCATCGGCCAACTACCCGGGCTACGAAGCGAACCCAAACACCGGCGAGGATCCTGATCAAGCGAAGGCCCCGCGCATCGCGCACAACCAGATTTACGTGGATGCGAGCCATCCCTCGCTGATTATTTTACCGGTGATGGGGAAGTGATTTATGGAAACGACACAACCCCCACCCCTCCCGGACGGCGGTTTGGACTTGAAGAACCAGAACAAGCTGCCGACCAGCGTCCACGTGATGTGCGGCTGGCCTTTGCTGTTGGTCGCCATTGGTGGGGCAATTGGCGGCGGACTGGGAGGGGGCGCCTATGGGATCAATATTGCCATCTACAAATCGAAACTCCCCGTCCCGGTCAAGATCCTGTTGATTCTCCTCACAGGTTTTGCGGCGATCGGCATTTGGGCCGCCCTGGCCATCGCCATTCGAGCAAAGCCGAAATGATTTTCTCCCCGCAACCGCCCGCACCTGAAACCACGCATTGCTAAAATCAAGATAAGCCGCAACCTGCTTCCAAAAAAGAAGCGCGCTGCCGAGTGCTAAACAGGTAAAACAAGCACTCAGCAGCGCGTGCCAGCCCATACCGGCTGGACAAAATCAATCTGCATAGCCGATGACGAACTACCGACATGCTAACGCTCCATCATTGGTCTGTCATGTCAGGCGCACTCTTATTTTTGTGTAGGGCGAAGTACTACCTACTTTGCCGCGATTAGATCCAACAGCGGGGCTTTGAGAAATTCGGCGAGTTGCGCTCCCGTCTTGCGCGTTCCGTCCAAGTCCGAGTGATTGGAAAGATTCAACCGCGTCTTCGGCGCGGCTTTGAAGACCAGGGTGAGTTGATAAGTCACATACCCGGCCCGGCGAACGTGTATTTCGCGTTGTTCACCAGCAACCCCAACGAGACGAACTTCCCCGCAGCCACCACCCTGAGTGGCGTGGGTACCAAATACAATGCCACGGCCATCACGTTCCCACGTTCCCGCAGGCCTCGGGATCGTGGGGCACCGTGACTCATTTCGGAATCTTTGATGCCGCCACCGCCGGCAACATGCTCATCTACGGCGCCCTCACGACCTCCCGGGCCGTGACCACCGGCGACACCCCCAAGTTCCTCGCCAGCGCCTTCTCCCTCACGGCGGATTGATCCGGCCCAAGACAAAATACTGTCGGCACAAGCGCGAGCGGCGTCAGCCAGCCGGTCTGTCGTCTCGCACAGTTCATCGGCAAGAGAATACGGCCTTGCTGCCATTGCTGTGAGGTGTAGGGTGAAGCCTTGAGTTCACCATGAAGCAAAGGTTCACAGCCCAGGTTGTTGCTTTTGTGGCTCTGGCAGATCAGATGGATTGTCTAAAGACTGACGATGAACAAGCGGGTGAAACTGAATATTGGCTTGGGTGTCCTGATGCTTCTCGGGATGGGCGGAATGGCGGCATACTGGTTCCTTGACCAAGCCTCGACCAGAATCCTTCCAAAGCCCTTGGTAACTCGGGCGCTTTTGGGACCGGCGCGCGGAAAGTCGAAGGTTGTTCCCGGCGGATTGCATTTGGTGATATTGGCGGACGATGGGTCGCTATGGGGAGTGGGCTGTAATAACTTTGGCCAGGCCGGCGGAACATCGGGCGGATGGACCACACAGTTCAAACAGTTCCAAGGCGGTTCCGATTGGATTGATGCGGCGGCGCTAAATGATGCCACCATCGCCCTCCGGCGTGATGGCACACTTTGGCAATGGGGAACAATCGCCGGAGGCCCCGTGATCAGCCCCGCGAGTGCGCCAGCCCAGATCGGCACCGCGAGTGCGCCAGCCCAGATCGGCACCGCGTCGAACTGGCTGGCGGTTTCAGGAAACATACACCAAACCGCTCTCGCCCGACAAGACGATGGGACACTGTGGACTTGGGGACATAACGGCAACTGCGAATTTGGCTCTGCCAACATAGGCTCCCGAGCCACCCCTGGCCTCCTCAATTCGGATCGAGACTGGGCTTATGCTTTCTGCGGTGAGTTTTCGAGTGTGGGAATAAAAACAAACGGCACGCTGTGGGTTTGGGGGCATCTTTATGCCGGAACGTACCCGGGTTCCGGAATCGGCCGATTTTCCGATCTGGGAGTTCGAGGGCCATTTCAAGCAGGTGACAAAACCGGGTGGATCACAGCGCAGTGCCAATGGAGTGGCATCGTCGCGCAGCAACGGGATGGCAGCTTGTGGCGCCTGGACCTGGGCGATCTGAAAGGGCAGACCAACTGGACCCGCTTGCCTGACGTTCCCAACGGGTTAAGCTCTTGGAGCGCCGCCGAATTGAGCCTGATAGCAGTTGATTCAAAGGGCGGGACGTGGGTCATGGGGCAAAATTGGTTTGGGATGCTGGCCAGGCGGTTTACGCGTTCGTCGGACGCATGGCTCCCGGTTGAAACCATTGGAGGTGTGACTGCCGCGGGAGGTGTCTGTGGTGGGGCTGCGCTCATTAAGACCAATGGAGAAGTATTCGCATGGGGGCGGCGGTATGATGATTCAAGCGGAGATGTTGTAGGTTTGAGTGATCGTGCCAGACTTAGCTTGGCACAATACTGGCCTTCACTGGCGCCGAAAAACGTCGGCAGAATGCCGGCTTACGAGGTGACTGCTTGGAAACCACTGGAGTTTGTCCGAATCAATGGAGTCAATAACGCCGATCATGATCGGTCCAGCCCACACTGATTGGAAAATTACGCCCTCCGAAACAAGCTCGAGCGGCGGCGGCGTGTCCAGTGATGTGCCAATGGGTGAATACTCGGGTTGGAAATGTTTCCCCCTAATTCTTCACCTAAACCTTCACTGTCGAACGGGTGAATTGGTCATTTTCTGCTGACAATTCCTGACAGAATTTCTTTATTTTGGTGCATCACGGTTCAGATGATCAAAACAGACGACACGCATAATTGTCAATTGTTACAGGGTTGAAATGAATTCTCACGAAATCACGCGAAAGCGAAAAGCGGGTTGGCAATCCGCAGAGCCTCGGTAACAGCCAAGCGCTGCCGACTCCCAGCCTGCGCTACTCCGTTGGCGGCGACCGCCCCCCTGCCCCGCGCAAACCTTTAGACTCCTCTCGCCGCGAACACCCGCTGTCGTTACAACCCCCACGCGGCCGTTTGAGCATTGCTGGTTCACCAGCGCCGACGATGAATCGGCGGCCCGAATTGAAACCGTAACGTGGGACCGTAGTCGTAATACGGTGGCCCGTAGTAATACATCGGCGGCCCGTAGAAGTACGCCGGGTACCCGTAGGGAGGTTCCCCCAAAGGCACATACTCGGGAGCCTTCTGATTCATGTCGAAGTAGATGCTCCTGGGAATCCGATCCTCTGGCGTGAACCCGCGCCCCGTCTGGAACACCCGCACCTGGGCGAATTGATTGGTCGCGAGTGGGAACGCCCGGATTAAATATTGGTATGAACCGAAGTCATGGAATGTGCCGTCAAGATCCCCGAAAATCTTCAAATGCACCGGGGTATTGCCGATGGCCGAACCGTCGGCCTCGATTCGGGCACCCGGCGCGGAAGCCTCAATGAGCACGTCATAGGCAACCGTGCGGTGCGGCCCGCGCTCGACACCCGGCGGGATCGTCTCGCACCCCGTCAACAAACCGGCCATCGCCAGGCCGACTGCCCAAATATATTTCGTTTTCATGCCACAACAAGCTTCCTCACCACGCGTAGTTTTTCAACACCCATTCCGCTTTTGTTCACCCGGCAACTAGGATTCCGTCCCTCCCTCGGATGCGGTCGCATCCTCTGCATTACGGCGATCCTTGTGTCGGGGCGATCCTTGTTGCATCTTCCACGCAACAAAGCGGCGCAGCAGCGGCCGCAGTCCAAAACGCTAACGCGCGTGTCATGGTGCCTCGTACATCCGCCAGGTTTTGGACTGCGG
>JAYUBJ010000354.1:0-5492 GCA_043740915.1 Verrucomicrobiota bacterium | reverse complement strand
AAACTCGCGCCGAGGTAGGTCACGTGCCAGCCGACGTTTGCAGCGGCGGCCCCGACCAGCAGGGCGCCCAGTTCATGAATTTGTCCAGCGGGCGTCGCCACCAACAATCCGGGGGCGCTTTCGCTGCCGACGAAGGATTTCGCGGCATGGCCCAGAAAAATACGAATGACCGCGCTGGCGAAATGTTCGTGGGCCGCTGTGATCGTGCCGTCACGCCACAACTCGCCGATGCTCTGCGCCAGGGGACCAATCACGCGTTGCAGCAGTCCGTGCGCTCCCAACTCCAACTCGGCCTGTTTCAGCGTGGTTTCCAACGCGCGCGAATCCAGGGTCTTCACGGCGGCCACGCACTGGTCGAGGAGCGACGCTTTTCCGTTTGCGCCCGCTGAGCTGCGTTCTGCGGGAACGGGAGTGGCAGCCGATTCTTGCGCGAGTTGGCGCAATTTGTCGGTCGAGAGCCTGGCGACCGGACCAATGTGGTGTCCGGCTCGCGTGAGCTCACGCAGCAGGCTTAAGCGTTCGATTTGTGCCTCAGAATAAAGGCGGCGGTTGGTTTCCGTGCGCTCCGGCTCCACCGCTTGGTAACGCTTCTCCCAAATCCGGATGACGTGGGCGCTCAACCCGGTCCGCCGGGCAACGGCTTTGATGGCATGATGAGACTCAACCATAATATATGAGACAATAAATAGACATTATTGAAAGCAGTTGCAAGCTAATGTTTGTTTAAAGTGTAACAAACAGAGCTTAAACCGCAAGCTATTGGAAAAAATGGTGAAAATTCACTTTCTTGATCGAATATAACTAATAAACAAACGATTGACAAATTATCAATATTTAGTCGTGTTATCTACAAGCGCCAGGGGATCCGGTTATGGATGGCGCGGTAAATACGAACCGTGAAACCAACAAATTTATGAAGGGTGCGGAGTTGAAGCTTAGCCTTTCGTCCGCCTTGACCACGGCGCGTCAATGGTTTGATTCGGACTATTTCCCCGAGGGTGCCGCCCTGGTGCGGGCGCGGCCGGATCGCCTGGAACTGCGCCGCTGTCTCCCTTTTCTGTTTCTGCATGTGGGCTGTTTTGGGCTGTTGTGGGTGGGCTGGAGCTGGACGGCGGTCGGGCTGGCTGCCGCGCTCTATTTCTTGCGCATGTTTGCGATCACCGGATTTTACCATCGCTATTTTGCCCACCGGACCTTTCGGACCTCGCGGGGCGCGCAGTTTCTATTCGCGGCGCTCGGGAATACCGCGGTCCAGCGCGGGGCGCTTTGGTGGGCGGCGGTGCATCGGCATCATCATCGGCATTCCGATGAGGAGGCGGATGTCCATTCTCCAGGCCTGAGCGGATTTATCTGGTCGCACATCGGCTGGATGACCAGCAGTAAGAATTATCCCACTGAATACCGCGCGGTGGGCGATCTCGCGAAGTTTCCCGAACTGGTGTTTCTCAATCGTTTTGATTTTCTCATTCCGGCCCTTCTGGCCGCTGGCCTGTGGGCGTTGGGTGCGCTGCTCGCTCACTTCGCGCCGGGCTTGGGCACCACCGGACCGCAAATTCTGGTCTGGGGTTTCTTCGTCAGCACGGTGGGGTTGCTTCATGGCACGCTCTGCATTAATTCCCTCGCGCATTTCTTCGGTCGCCGGCGTTTTGAAACGGGGGATCAGAGCCGCAACAGCCTTGCCCTGGCGTTGATCACCCTCGGCGAGGGGTGGCATAACAATCATCACCACTACATGCACTCGGCGCGGCAGGGCTTCTATTGGTGGGAGGTGGATGTGACATATTATCTGCTCAAACTGATGTCGTGGACCGGGATTATTTGGGAGTTAAAAACCGTGCCCGCGAGCGTTTACCAGGAACACTTCCGGCGCCTGGAGAAACCCGCCTAGGCGCGGACGCAACCCGTGAAGACGCTGGCCATCATCGGAACAGGCATTGCCGGACTGGGCTGCGCGCATTTTTTGCACGGGCGCTTTGACGTGACGCTTTACGAACAAAATGATTATGCCGGCGGGCATACGAATACCATCGTCGTCGACGAGGCGGGGCGCGCGGTACCGATTGACACGGGCTTCATGGTGTTCAATCACGTCACCTATCCGCTGCTCACCCGGCTCTTCCGCGAGCTCGGCGTGGCGACGCAGCCGACGGATAGCCGGGTTCGGCGGCGTTCATCGCCGCCGGGCCGACGGCCCGCAGGCAGAAAATGACACCGGGCGGAATGGCGGATTCGTCGTCGCCATGCGTGGTGGTGACGGCGAAGGTGCCGAAAGGGAGACTTTCGAGGCGCGCGAGGTTGTCTTTCAGAAACCGCGCCAGATCAATGCGGAAATCGTTCAACGTCAGGTCGGTGATGGAGACGCCGCTGGAAAGGTCTTCGAGGTCAATGACGGCGTCCTGAAGTTTGAGCAATTGTTTGCGGCGATATTCCAGATCGTTCATCTGGTTATTGGTCTGCTGCTCAATGATGTTTTCCTCGCCGGTGGCGGAAATATCCAGGAGCACCATGCGCCCGCTGACGCGCTGTTCGAGATTGATGTATTCCTCCAGCTCCATGTTGGGCCAGAAGTTGACGAGCTGGATGCGCGCGTTGGGCGAGCCGATGCGGTCAATGCGCCCGAAGCGCTGAATAATACGGACGGGATTCCAGTGGATGTCGTAATTGATGAGGAAATCGCAGTCCTGAAGATTCTGGCCCTCGCTGATGCAGTCCGTGGCAATGAGCAAATCAATTTCGCCCTCGGCGGCGAACTCCTCGCCGCGTTCTTTCGAGCGCGGGGAGAATGAAGTGAGGATACTGGCGAGGTCGGTGCGGATTGTGGTCAGCGTGGTTTTGTTGCGCCCCGCACCCGTAACAAGGGCGGATTCAATGCCGTGTGTCGCCTTCAGCCAGCCCGCGAGTTCGCCATATAGATAATGCGCCGTATCGGCAAAGGCGGTGAAGACGATGATCTTGCGGTTGCCGGGGTTGGTTGGATTTCGAAGTTTTCCCTCGATGACGGCGCGGAGGTCTTCGAGCTTTTTGTCCCGCTGGGGCAGAATCGCGGCGGCGGCGGAAAGCAACGTGTCAAGGCGGTTACGGTCCTCGATGAGATCCTGCCGCCAGCGAACCAAGTCCACGTCCTGCAACAGCACTTTCACTTTGCGCCCAACGAGGAGTGATTCAAAAGCCGGATCGTCCACGTCCACGTCTTCGATGGAGATTTCCTCAACGTCCGGCTGATGGTCTTCAATCTGCGCGAGCAGATTGTCCACGTCCGCAAGTTGGCGCTTGAGGGTGAGGGCAAAGGACACCACGGAACTTTCCATCCGCTTGAGGATGTTGACCCGCAGGAGGTGAACGAGGCTTTCTTCTCGATCCACCTGACGGAAGAAACTTTCGCCGCCGCGAATCTTGGTGCTGTATTTTTCGTCGTAGGCCGCCTGCTTGTGCGGCAGAACATAACGAAGCGGAGCGTAGGCGCTGAGGTTGAGCCGGCGAATCTCGTTATTGATCTCGCGGATGGCGCGGAAAGCCCCGGCGACGTCCACGTCGGATTTGATGTTGATGGGCTTCAGCCGCTCCGGAAACTCGCCGGTTTCCTCCGTGCCGTAGTATTTCTGGATGTGCTTGCGGGAGCGGGCGATGGTCAGCAGATCGAGCAACTTAAAATAATCGAAGCCGAGCATGTCCATCAATTTGGCGGGCTTGCGGTCGGCTTCTTCCAGCGCAAGCCAGCGGTTGAACTGAAGTTGCGCCTGGCGGACGGTGGCTTCGATGCTGGGGATATTCTGCCCCGCGAGCGCGGCATCATCGCCTTCGGTGACGAAAGCGATTTGATTTTTCAGATCAGCCAGGCGGTTGTTAACCGGGGTCGCCGAGAGCATGAGCACCTTGGTTTTCACCCCGGACTTGATGATTCGTTTCATCAAGTGGTCATAGCGCGTATCGCGGTCCTTGTGGGTGGCCTTGTTGCGAAAGTTGTGGGATTCGTCAATGACCACCAGTTCGTAATTACCCCAATTGACGTATGACAGATCAATGTCGCCAGACATGCCGCCATCGCGGGAAAGATCGGTATGATTGAGAACGTCGTAATGAAAACGGTCGGAAGCGAGGATGTTTCGCTTGTCGTTTGCTTTGTAGAGCGTCCAGTTGTCGCGGAGTCGTTTGGGAACCAGCACGAGCACGCGATTGTTGCGCAACTCGTGGTATTTGATGACGGCGAGAGCTTCAAAAGTTTTACCGAGGCCGACACTGTCGGCAATGATGCAACCACCGAGGCGGTCCAGTTTATCAATCGCGCCAACTACACCGTCGCGCTGGAATTTGAACAGTTTTTTCCAAACCACCGTGTTGCGAATGCCAGTGGCGGATTTGACAATCTGTTCCTCGTCCAGCGTGTCGCCAAGGTCTTTGAACAAATGGTAAAGAATCAGGTAATATGCGAGCGCGGGTGCTTTGTGCTCGGTGATGGTGGCCAGCTGCGCCAGCAAGTTTTGCTTGGACGCGGGCGAGGCGGGCAAACTTTCCCACAGGTTTGCGAACCAAGTTTGAAGCGTGGCGCATTCGTCCGGGGTTTCCGAACACTGGATCAGGCTGAACGGATTTCCAGGCGTGAGGCCCAGGCCGTCAGTGGTGAAGGGACAATGACCGGTGATGGCGCGGCTCAGCGCGGCATCGGCGTCGGTGGCAATCAGGCTGGACTGCGGGAGTGGTGTCTGTGTGCTGCGGACTTCGACGCGATTGGTGATCCAGTCAGCGCAACGCCGGCCCAGCCAGCGCGCCATGAGTTGGTTGCGAAATGCCCGATCCGATTCCGAGCCGAGAAGCTGCAAGTCCGTCTGCGAGGCATCCGGCAATACGAGGCGGCAGGCGGACAAGCCTTGCAACTGCGCCGCAAATTCGGCGAAGGCGAACACTGAAAAAGCGGGGGTGGCGATGTCGAGTTTAGACGATGCCGACAGCCCGCTGCGCAACGCATCCATCACCCGGTCGTTGCCTGTATTTTTGATCAGTTTCATGTATCGGCATTGATACAAATTAGAGGCAATATATTTATAGCCAATAGGTTGTGAATAGGCCAATGGCGTAGTGCTCGGCGTGCGCGAAAAGGCCGTCGGCGGATTCCAATTTGGACTTTGGTTGCACTGACGACATTGTGGAAGAAATAACGGACGCCGGGAAGTCCAAACGCGGAGACAAGCATTGACTAGGCCCATCACGTGCCTGGGCTGGGCTGTCTTTCCAGCGAACTTTTACCGGCCGGAATCCGACCGAAGCATCACTTCGTAACCACGCAAGAACGCGGGCGACCCGCCGGGGGGGGGATGTTCAAGCCAGAGGCAACGCCTATGGTGAACCAAGGAAAAAAGTACTTCAGCTGTGAGCCTCTGAATGCTTAAATCATGAAATAGTAAATGCACATTTAACCCGTTAGCAAAAGTCAGATCAATCAACCGAAGGAAAAAAACAAATGTCAACCGAAGCCAAATGCCCGTTCAATCACACCG
>JAYUBJ010000353.1:0-5506 GCA_043740915.1 Verrucomicrobiota bacterium | reverse complement strand
ACGGAACTTTTTGATCAAATTCACCAGGCGCTTCGCGAGGTGGGAAGCAGTTACGACGAGTGCCGGGGGATGGAGGCCACGTTGAGCCTGTGCTGGTTTACGCCGGGTTCCATGTACTTCGGCCATATCGGTGACAGCCGGCTCTATTATTTACCCGCGCGCGACGGCGGGCTGAAACAACTCTCCCACGATGATACGCACGTCGGCTGGTTGTTCCGGAATGGGACGCTGAACGAACGGGAAGCTCGCACGCATCCGCGGCGCAACGTGCTGCAAAAAGCGCTCGGCGGCGGAAACCAGTTTGTGGAACCACAGGTCGGAGCGGTGGCTTACGAAGCGGGGGATATTTTTTTGCTCTGCACGGATGGTTTGGTGGAGGGACTTTACGACCTTCAATTGGTCGAACTCCTGCAGGCCACGGAATTCGTCGCACCGGACTCGAATCCGGCGGATCGCCTGGTAGCCGCTTCGCTGGCGAACCACGGTCGCGATAACATTACCGCGCTGGTAATCCAAGTGATCTGAGCCGTCCATTCACTCCCCGTAAAAACACCGCTGCGCCAATTGCGGCTCTCGGCCGACATTAATTGGCGCAGCGACGAATCTAAGAAACGGCCTAGCTGTGGTAGCCTTCTTCGCCGTGTTCCACGAGGTCGAGACCGACGGTTTCGACTTCTTCGCTGACGCGCAAGCCGATGACCATCTTCACGAAGTAAGCGATCACCACCGTGCCGACGACGGCCAGAACCAGCGTCACTCCGATGGCCTTGAGTTGTTCCATCCAGAGACCACCGTTGGCAACGAGGTCGGCGAGGCCATTTTGGGTGGCAGCGTTGGCCAATTCCTTTTTGCCGCCGACATCGGCGAGATTGCTGACGATGTTAGAATTGCCGCTTTTGGCGGTGGCCAGGAAACCGGTCATGAGCGCTCCCATGGTGCCGCCGATGGCATGCACGCCAAAGGTGTCGAGCGCGTCGTCATAGCCGAACATCGCCTTGATCTTCCAGCAGGCGAAGAAGGGCACGAGGCCCGCCGCCACGCCGATGATCACTGCGCCGGTGGTATCCACGAAACCACAGGCCGGCGTGATGACCACGAGACCCGCAACCGCCCCGGAACAAAAGCCGAGGACGGAAGGCTTTCCGCGCAGGACGTATTCCGCCATGGCCCAGACGAACGAGGCAACCGCAGTGGCAATCGTCGTCGTGGTGAAGGCGTTGGCCGCCACTCCGTCCGCCGCCACGGCGCTGCCGGCGTTGAATCCGTACCAGCCCACCCAGAGCATGCCGGTGCCGATCATGCACATGACCATGCTGTGCGGGGGCATTGGCTCTTTGCCGAAACCGAGGCGCTTGCCCAGGATCAAGCACAGGATGAGTGCGCTCCAACCGGAACTCATATGCACCACCGTGCCGCCAGCGAAGTCAATCGCCTTGATTTTCGCTTCGGCGTTGAAAACCCCGTTCATCATACCATCCGAACCCCAAACCATGTGGGCGAGCGGGAAGTAAACGATGAACATCCAGAGCGTGACGAAGAGGAGGATGGCCGAAAATTTCATGCGTTCCGCAATCGCACCGATGATCAGGGCCGGGGTGATGATCGCGAACATGAGTTGATACATCGAATAAATGTTATGGGAAACCCACGAGGCATAATCCGTGTTCGGGTTCGAGTCCACGCCTTTGAGAAACGTCCAATCCAAGTTTCCGAGCACGCCCTTGATCATGCCGTCCTTCGAAAAGGCGAGGCTGTAGCCGCAGAGCCACCAGAGGATCGTCACCAGGCCCGCGATGCCGAGGCATTGCGCGAGCACGGAGAGGACGTTCTTCTTGCGGACAAGTCCGCCATAGAATAGCGCCAGTCCCGGCAGCGTCATGAACAGCACCAGCGCGGTGCAGATCATTTGGAAGCCGTTGTGGCCGGGGCCGGAGCCGCCGACCTTGGTGCTGATGTTAGTGTTGGCCACGTTCGCACGCGCGCCGTTGCCAACGTATGCTTCGAGGTCGGCCAACCGGTCTTCGACGGATGGATCCTTGAGTTTGGGGGCGGCTGCGGCCGCAGCGGGTGCCGCCGGAGCGGCCGGAGCCGCAGGTGCATCCGCCGCGCGGGCACTCAGACCGGCGCAGGCCAGCACCGAGAACAAACCGAGAGAGAGGAGTATTTTTTTCATGGAGTGAGGATTTCTATTGGGGTTGTGGGTTAAACGGCGGCTTCACCTTTTTCGTCGGTGCGGATGCGCACGGCTTCCTCGACCGGCGAGACGAAGACTTTGCCGTCGCCGATCTTGCCCGTCTTGGCGGTCTTGACGATGGCGGCCACGGCGGCTTCCACCCGGCCATCCGGCAGGACGAGTTCCAGTTTTATCTTGGGCAGAAAATCCACGGTGTATTCACTGCCGCGGTAGATTTCCGTGTGGCCCTTCTGACGGCCAAACCCCTTGACCTCACTGACGGTCATGCCTTCGATGCCGATTTCACTGAGGGCATCTTTCACTTCTTCGAGCTTGAATGGTTTGATGATGGCTTCGATTTTTTTCATGTTGTTCCTGGTTTAGTGCTTACTGGGCGGGGCGGGCCAATTAGCGGAAACTGGCGCACCGATTTGGCCAGCGACCGGCTGGCGTGAACGGCGAAACGCACCGGGCGTTGAACCCAACTCACCACCCGCTTCGACAATCGAAGCGTTGCTAATAGAACTGTCCTGTGGCCGAGGCACGCCCCTTTAGCAACGCCAATGCCATGGGGAAAAGTATTTTCGAGCGAGGCGGTAACAACCTGAATTTAAGCGGATTAAGAAATGAACAAATATTTTTGCTGAAGCCCGCAGGGGAAACGCTGTTGCGTTTTGACCAGCGCAGTTCTTTTTGGACAGTTGGGAGACAACGAGGACTTTACCCTATCCCATCGCGCCCTTTGCGTCCCTGGCGTGAGACCGCAACTACATTGGTCCGCCCAGACGGTTATCTGAAAAGATTGTACTTGAGGATGTACCAGATCGCGGCGACGCCATCTTTCCAGCCGATCTTTTTGCCTTCATCGAAGCGCCGCGCCTTGTAGGCGATGGGCACCTCGTAAATGCGGCAACGCAGGCGCGCCAGCTTCGCGGTAAGTTCCGGCTCGATGCCAAACCGGTTGCACTCCAACTTCATCTCCTTGAAAATGCCCGCGCGGATCATTTTATAGCAGGTCTCCATGTCGGTGAGGTGGATGTTGGAGAAAATGTTTGACAGCGTGGTGAGGAATTTGTTGCCCATGTAGTGCCAGTAACCATCCACCAAAATTTCACGGCCGGAATAACGGCTGCCAAAAACCACGTCGGCCAAATCATCCTGAATGGGCTTCAACATCGTCGGGAATTCGCGGGGTGAATATTCCAGGTCCGCGTCCTGGATGACCACCACGTCGCCGGAAATCCGCGATTGCGCCGTGCGGATGGCGGCCCCCTTGCCCTGGTTGCGCTCGTGATGCACCACGACCAGATCGGCCGCGGCGGGCAGGGAGTCCAGCTGGCGCCGGGTGCCGTCGGTCGAGCAATCGTTGACCACGACGACCTCCAGGCTCGGCACCCCGCATTGGCGGACCTGCTCGATCACCTTGAGGATGGTCCGCTCCTCGTTGAAGACCGGAATGATCACGGAGAGTCGCATTAGATAAACCTGTCCGGCGAAGTCGGCGCTGCGGTCTGCCAAGTTCCGGTGGATCCACGCGCCCCCCCCGCTATGAAGTCCGGAATCCGAGGCCGGCTTGGGATTGGTGGACGACGAAGGCACGTGGAGGCGAGGCCGCGACACGTTTCAAAACTCCGCCTTGCCGCCAGCCTCGATAAATCCATGGGCGAAGATTTAACTTTGAAAAGGGAATGTTCAAGGCTAAAACCCATCGGCTTTAGCGCATGGAAGAACTGATCATCGAAGCGGGACGAACGGAACGTCACTACTGGCGGGACTTGTGGCGTTATCGCGAGCTCTTCTATTTCCTGGCCTGGCGCGACGTGCTGGTGCGCTACAAACAAACCGTCATCGGCATCGCCTGGACGGTGATCCGACCGTTGCTGACGATGATCGTCTTCACCGTCATCTTTGGAAAGCTGGCGAAGCTTCCCTCGCCGGCGGGGATCCCCTACCCCATCCTCGTGTTCACCGCCATGCTGCCCTGGCAATTCTTCGCGAGTTCGTTGACCGAATGCAGCAGCAGCCTCATCGGCAATGCCAACTTGATTTCCAAGATTTATTTTCCCCGGCTCATTGTGCCGACGAGCGCGGTCATCGTGAGCCTGGTGGATTTTCTCATCTCGGCGGTGCTCCTGGCGCTGTTGCTGATCTGGTACCGGGTCCCCCTCAACTGGCAAATCTTGACGCTGCCGGGTTTCGTGCTGCTCGCCTTCGCGGCCTCCATGGGCGCCGGTCTTTGGTTCGGCGCGTTGAATGTTAAATACCGTGACTTTCGTTACGTCGTGCCGTTCATCGTGCAATTCGGCCTGTATGTTTCACCGGTGGGTTTCAGCAGCGATGTCGTGCCCGAGCAATGGCGATTGCTCTATTCCCTGAACCCGATGGTGGGCGTGATCGACGGCTTTCGCTGGGCCATCCTGGGCGGCAAGGCCACCATTTACTGGCCGGGCTTCCTTCTTTCCGTTACCTTGGTCGGGCTGCTGTTCCTCAGCGGCATCTGGTATTTTCGCCGGACGGAAAAGGGCTTTGCGGATGTGATCTAATTCTCGGGCGACGGCCCGAGGCCCCATCAAACGACCTCGCCCGCTGCTCCCGCCGCCGGCGAAGCCTGCCCGGCTGCTTTCGGTTGCGACAGAATCAGGATCACCATCCACGAACAGCGGCGCAGGGGCGGGCAGAGCTTGAAGACGAACTCATCCAGCTTCTCGAACATGTTCAGCAGGCCTTCAAAGCCGGCCACCTTTCGAAAGGGCACCGCCAGCAGGCTGAACAAATGAAAATGGCGCGTCTCCACCCCTCCAAAATAGCGCCGGCACAATTCGATGTCGCGCATGAGCAGCGGATGTTCGTCGGCCGTCCGCAGCTTGGGCGTCAATTGGCGATACAGCCGGATGAAGGGATTATGGCCCAGTGGCTCGACAAATATGGCGCTCCCGTCACGCTTGAGCGTGCGGGCCAGCTCGGCATAGGCCCGCGGCAGATCCAGATGGTGCAAAATACCCGTGCCACAGATCAGATCAAACTGCGCTGCCTCGAAATTCAAGGCCTCCGCATCCATCACAAAAAATGAGGTGTTCTTGCCCGCTTCCTCCTTCAGCGCCAATGCCTTCACCTGGTCGATCGCCGTCTCCGAAATGTCGATGCCAACGACTTTGGTCCCCTTGCGTGCCATGACAAAAGCGTAACTCTCCGGGCCACATCCGTACTCCAGTGCCGTCTTGTTGGGGCAATGAGTTTCCAGATAGTTACGGTAGAATCGGGTGCTGAAACGGGCCACCGAATAATACTTGCTGACGACGGAGCGCGTGCCTTCGGCGAAGACTTTGTTGTGAT